>JANMGZ010000219.1:0-7934 GCA_031374905.1 Dolichospermum sp. OTE_70_metabat_362_sub | reverse complement strand
CTGCTTGGAGGGCTTCGACTAAAGAACGGTATCTAATCGCCGGAATGCGGAATTTTTCAACTCTATCATCCCAAATTGCATAATCTATCCAAGTTTTACTTCGTGGTGGTGGGTGTAAAATTAACGTACCACGATCAAAAGTTAAAGTCGGGTGACGAACCATTTATTGTCTCTCAATCCGATTACACTGGTTTAACTACTCATAACGCAAAACGGGCATGATGACTAATATTAATGCTATCAAAACCCAGCTAGAGGCAATTATCAGCCCCGAAGTATTTGATTTTGAGACAAATGAAGATTTTGCTCAATCCTATAGAGAACAGCGCAAAATTTTCCTACTTAACCGCATGAAGTTACAAGCCCAACTGATGCTAATTATTGGCTTAACACTGACGGCTTTTTTTGTCTGGGTAAATGCAGGTATACCTCAAAAAATATACGCATTAAAAATTGGCTTATTAACTGAGTTTTTTATTCTCGGTTGTTGGTTTTTATGCAATAATGCCCTAGCTCGTCGTCACCCCCAGATGATTTTTCTAAGTTTATGTTGGTCAGCAACTTGTGCTATTCAAATTGATACAGCTATATTATTTAATTATGTTGAACCAATGACAAATATTTGGAACTTGATGTTTATTACTCAGGCAACAATTATCCCTGTTCAATGGCGGATTCATGTCATATCACACGCGGGAACAATGATTTGCTATGTAGGACTATGTTTAATATATAGACCTATTTTTAAATATGACATCGCTCATTATATAGAACAAGGTTTATATTTATTTTGGACAGGAACAATTTGTGTTTTTTCTGTTTATTTATATGAGAAACTCAAGAAAAAAGAATTTCGAGCTAAACGAGAATTAGAAATATCTCAAGAACAATCAGAGCGGTTATTATTAAACATTTTACCTGCGGTAATTGCTAAACAATTAAAAAACCAACCGACAACTATTGCTGATAGTTTTTATGCAGTGACAGTATTATTTGCTGATATTGTTGGTTTTACAGAATTATCAAGTCATACATCACCACCAGAATTAGTAGAATTGTTAAACCAAATATTTTGTTTATTTGACGAATTAGCAGAAATTCATGGCATAGAAAAAATTAAAACAATTGGTGATGCTTATATGGCTGTTGCTGGCTTACCTCATTATCGCAGTGATCATGCTCTAGCGATCGCAAATATGGCATTGGATATGCAAAAATCTGTGATTGAGTTTAATAAAGGCAATAACCTATCTTTTCAGATTCGGGTAGGTATTAGTACAGGACCAGTGGTAGCTGGGGTAATTGGGTTAAAGAAATTTGCCTATGATTTGTGGGGTGATACGGTGAATACAGCTAGTAGAATGGAATCTCACGGTATACCCGATCATATCCAAATTTGTGAAGCTACTTATGAGTTATTAAAAGATAAATATTTGCTGGAAAAACGGGGTTTAATTAAAATTAAAGGCAAAGGAGAAATGGTAACTTATTTACTACATGAAAGGAAGATATAGCCGTCCTATTTGAGTCATATCCCCGACTTCTTCCAGAAATCGGGGATATGGTGGTTCAAATTCAGGAAATATTTTAAAATTGTTCATTAACATTATAGTTAAGGTAAATATTTTTGTACCACTGTCCAACCACTGAGAGATACCCAAGCAAATCCTAGCAATAAGCAGAAATTACAACTAAGATGTAATGGTCTAGCCCAAGGTTTCATGGTACTAATTTGAGTGGCACTAAAAGCAGATACTAAAACTAAGACGACGACTATTAACCCAGCTAATAAATGTGGTGAATGTCCTAATGAACCAAAGTGTCCTAATGTGCCAACAATGCCAACAGCTAAAAGTAGTAATACTAGACTAACCATAGTGATACCAATTATATAATGGAGCGTTCGCATTTGTCCACGATGCCACGGTAGTACAATCCCCAAAGGTACTTCTGAGGTAGTTCTGACCCAAAACATCCAAATACCAGTTATAGCTAAAAATAAATAGGCTAGTAAAGATAATCCCATTGACCAAGCGGCTATTTTCCATAACCATAGAAAGGAGGGTAGGTGCATAAAACAGTTAAGTTCAGAAAAGTTACTTATTGAGTTTAACAGGACTTCAGCTTTTTTTGTTTTTAGCTGTCCATGTTTTTGCCCAACTACAAAGTTCACAAGATAATATAAACGTAAATCAAAATTATGACTGGTTCTAGAAATGATTGGTTTCCCACGTCTGTTTGGCATTTTTCCCTAGAAAATTATCAACAATTAAATCCCCCACTCTTACAAACTATCTATGCAGAAGAACAGCGAGATAGCAAGGGGGAGAAGTGGTCAAATATATTAGGATGGCATAGTGCAGATAGATTGCATGAAATGGATAGTTTTAACAACCTTACACAAATCATTAATCAAAATGTCTTAGAAGTTGCCACATTTTTACAATGGGACTTACAAAAATTTAACCTCAAAATTACAACTTGTTGGGCAATTATCAATCGTAAACTTGCTTCTAACTCTGTACACAATCACCCAAACTCAATTTTAAGTGGAGTCTATTATCTGAAAACTCCTGAAGATTGTGGTGGCATATTTTTCTCTGATCCTCGACCAGCATCACAGATGATTGTACCACCTTCCATAGAGTTTAATCTGTGGAATTTTCCTAAAGTAACTTACAAAGCTCGTGAAGGGACGATGTTAATATTTCCCAGTTGGCTTTTACATGGTGTAGAAATGAATATGAGTGAAGAAGATGGGGTATGTATTAGTTTTAATATTGGCATAGTACCTATTAACTAAATAATCATTTCTTAATCAAGAATTAACTTTAAGAAGGATTTTTAATCAAGAAATAGCTAAATCATAGTGCCTTCTTAACCTCTGCGTGAGAGCTTATATGGAAAGTAATATTCATATTCGGTAAATTAGGTTTTCTTGAATTTACCAAACATTGATTTAGTAAGCAATACAAAGAGGATTGAGGAATTTCATGGCTATATCATTCGATACAATCCAGCCGTCTCAAGTTAAAGGATTAAACGGTTATGTAGTTGATCCTATTTTTACCGTTGGTGACAAAATTGGCGACTATGTTCCTGCTGGTATTCTTGATGGTATCGGTGCTTACTCGCTCAATGATACAACTGTTCGTATACTAGTTGTTAATGAAGTAGGGGCTACTGATGGTTATAAGTACACCCTGAAAAACGGTACACAACTCCCCGGTGCAAGAGTTAACTATTTTGATGTTGACAAGCGCTCATTGCAAATTGTTAACGCTGGATTAGCCCATGACACAATCATCAACCGCAAAGGTGAAGTTGTTGATGCTGCTTCTGACTTAGAATTTGCTGGTATTCAACGTTTTTGTTCTGCTGCTTTGTTTGAAGCCAATCAATTTGGTGCAGGTATTGGTCTAGCTGATCGTATTTTCTTCAGTGGTGAAGAAACCAATGCTGGGACACAATTTGCTTTAGATACGAAAACCAATGTCTTGTATGCTCTTCCTTGGTTTGGTCGTGCTGCATGGGAAAACGTCACCGAGTTGAATACAGGCCGCACTGACAAAGTTGCTTTTATGATTGGTGATGATCGCGGACCTGCACCTCTAATTCTCTACATTGGTGACAAGAATGCCAAAAATGATGGTAGTTTCCTAGACCGGAATGGACTTGGAAAAGGCAAACTTTTTGTTTGGGTTGCTGATGACCCCACCAATCCTACTGATCCAATCGAAGCTGATCCTAGAGAGTTTAAAGGTACAAACAACGTTACAGGTGGTAAGTTTATAGAGATTGACTATTATCGCCCTGATCTTGCTAGTGCGACTCCCATTGCTCAAACTGCCCTTGGTTACGATTCTCAAGGCTTTGCTACTCAAGCACAACAAGATAAATTAGCCGCAGATGTTAAAGCATTCTTGTTTGCTCGTCCTGAAGATGTATCTACCAATCCTAAAGACGGCACACAACTAGTCCTAGCTTCCACAGGACGTGAAACTATATTTGATGGTGTAGATACCTATGGAACTACCTATAGAATTGATGTTGACTTCAATAATATCAATACTGGCGACATCTCAGCCAAAATAGACATCCTCTTTGATGGTAATTTAACCAAAGATGCTAGTCTACGTAACCCTGATAACCTTGACTGGGCTGATGATGGCAAAATTTACATCAACGAAGATCGGGCAGCTACTGCAACTCTTTTTGCGGGAACATCGAAGGAAGAAGCATCTCTTTTCAGAATTGATCCTTCAGTTGCTAATCCTTCTTCAACCCTGACCCGAATTGGTCAGGTAGATCGTACTGCTCTTCCTGCAACTCAAACAGACTCTAGCCCCACTGATATCGGTAACTGGGAAACTTCAGGTATTCTTGATGTTTCTACTTTGTTTGGTAATGCTCCTGGTACACAGTTTATATTTGATGTCCAAGCCCACAGTCTTCGTGATGGTTCAATTATTACCGCAACCAACATTGATGGTAATGGTGATGGAACAAGAACTAGACAAGAAAACCTGGTTGAAGGTGGTCAGTTATCGTTCTTAATTGCTCCTAATGCAAATCTTGTTCAGGACACACAATTCTTTGCTGGTACACCTAACGACGATCTAGTTGTAGCCAAGCAAACTCCAGGCTTTAATGGTATTAATGATGTCGTCTTTACTGGCGCTGGTAATGACGAGGTTGATAGTCCAGCCGCGGGAGCTGTTGCTGGTAATAACATTATTGACGCGGGTAGTGGTGGTGATGATATTTTTCTTGCCAATGGCGATCGCGCTTTTGGTAGTGATGGTAACGATACATTTTTTGGAGATGAAGCCAGAAACTTCCGTGCCTCTGGTGGCGCTGGTAATGATTTCTTCTTCCTGGGTAATGGTTCTAATGGTCGTGCCTTGGGTGGCGATGGTAATGATACCTTTGAAATTGGCCTTGGTGGTGGTCACACCCTATCTGGTGGCGCTGGCGCTGACCAATTCTGGATTGTTTTTGGTGAATTAACTAAAGCTACTAACACCATTCTAGATTTCCAAATGGGTACTGATGTGATTGGTATTTCTGGCGCTAAGAGCCTAGGTATCACTACAGCAAATCTTACCTTAACTCAAGTTGGTTCTGATACTGCGGTTATCTTTGGTGGTCAGACTTTAGCCACTTTAACTGGTATTCAATCGAGTGCTTTGAGTGTGGCTAATCCTAATCAATTTGTCCTAGTTTAATTAAAGCAAGTCTTTAATAGTAATTACTTGTAACTAAATACCTTGGCAAAACTTGATGTTTTTCAGCGTTTTGCCAAGGTATTTTGTTATATCCTTTCGCCACAACATAAGAGCCTAGAATAAGTGCTATTAAGCTAAAATTTTATGGTAATTCAAACGCCCTTGCCGATAGGCACGTACAAGATAAAAAAATCCTAATGCGGAGAACAATTAAGATGTGGTATAAAATACATAAATAATATATTTAAAAAAAGTATGAACATTTGGACACCAGGGACATCCGTTAACAACGGTAGATATATTATTCAACAATATCTTGGTCGTGGTGGTTTTGGTATTGCTTATAGTGCCAAAGATCAGAAAAAAGGAAAAATAGTTGTTATTAAAACTTTAAACCCCACACAAATTGGTTCAGAAGAATTTCATACAGAAGAGAGAAAGTTTTATAATGAGGGAATGCGGTTAGCTAAATGTAATCCTCATCGTCATATCGTCGAAGTTTATGAATTTATCGAAATAAATGGAATGTCGGGAATGGTGATGGAATTTATTGATGGAGATAATTTAGCATCATATACTCGTAATCAGGAAGGACTATCAGAAACTGAGGCCTTACGTTATATTGACCAAGTAGGACAAGCTTTAGAACATATTCATGCAATGGGATTTTTACATCGTGATGTCAAACCTAATAATATAATTTTACGGCAAAATCCCAAAGAAGCAGTTTTAATTGATTTTGGTTTAGCTAGAGAGTATACTTTGGGTGCAGAGGTAAACATGACTAATGCCAGAAGTAAAGGTTATACACCTATAGAACAATATGAAAGATACGGTAAATTTGGTGACTATACAGATGTTTATGCTTTAGCTGCAACTTTATATAATTTACTAACTAATAATGAACCTTTACCCGCAGAGTTTAGAAAAACGGGAATAGCATTACCACCTCCCCAACAGTTTAACCCAAAAATTAGCGATTTCATGAATGCAGCCATTCTTAGAGGCATGGAATTAGAAGCAGCAAAACGTCCTCAAACAGTCAGAGAATTTCGAGCAATATTGGGTTTATTAATGAAACCTGTGGTGAATATTCCCATACCATCATCTGCTAATTATAATCCTGTTTTAGTGCAGAAAAGACCACAGGAAAATATCACCACACCTCAAACTATCAAGCAAGATCCACAATTCAAATCATCTCGTGGAATTGACTATCACAAACTCTGTCACTTACTCGCACAAAGAAAATGGAAAGAAGCAGATGAAGAAACACGACGGTTAATGTTAGTGGCTACAAAACGGGAAAAAGAAAATTGGTTAGATGCTAACAGTATTGATAATTTTCCCTGTGATGACCTCCGGACTATTGATAAATTGTGGGTACAATACAGTAATGGTAAATTTGGTTTTTCTGTGCAAAGAAAGATTTATCAAAGTTGTGGAGGAACGCTTGAATACAATGTAGAAGCTTGGGATAAGTTCGGGGAAAAAATAGGATGGAAAAAAAAGAAGTTATTAGGAATGGGAGGAGATTGGTTAAGTGAGTATAATACTAATTATGATATAACCGCACCAGCAGGACACCTCCCAGCAGCATTGCGGGGGACTACAGGGAGGAGTGGTCTTTCTTCCTTTGTGTTAAGGCTTGCTAAGTGTAATCTTTAAAAGCAATATAGAGTAACAAATATTTTTATCAGGTTAATTATCATGAAATGCAATAAAATATTTAGATTGAGTTCATTGAGAACTTCTATTCATCTAGACGGATGCAATGTTACACATTATCAAGAACTTCATAAATTCTCTTCAGAAGCAGAAGCAGAAGCTTTTTTTAAGGAAAGTATTCAAGAATTACTCACACACGGTTGGTATGATATCGAATCTATCCCAGCAGAGGAAAATAACAAAAATTTTACTCCAGATGAACTGTATGGAATGTTCTTAGAATTAAAAAATCAGGTAGATGAATTTGCCAATACAATTATCAAACCTTATATAAAAATTACTCCAGCTTCAACATCAGAAACTACTTTATGGCAAAGTAAATTTGGTGGTTTACCTTATTTCCCTAAACATCTTGATTATCCCAAAGCTCCAGATTCTACACCCCTTCATCTTTTAGCACAAATCAACTTTTCAGAAACTCCTAAATTAGAAGATTTACCAGAAAAAGGGATTCTTCAGTTTTATATTGAAGCCGGAGGTGAGACGGCCTATGGAATTGAAGAATATCCCCAATTAGCACAAACTACTTTTAGAGTTATTTATTTTCCTGAACCAGATTTGAATATTGATAATCTCCTAGATAATTTTGAGTTTTTACCTCCAGGAATGGGTTTACCATTATCAGATTGTCTAGGTTTGAATTTTGCTATTAAATCAACTTCCATGAGTGCATCAGATTATCGGTTTAGAAACTTAGTTAAAAGCTATTTTCCCATCTTTCAACAAAGTAATTTAACCAAAGCAATGGAAAATTCTTTAGAAGAACTTGCAGATGATTTCATCAATGAGTATGAAGAAAAATATGAGGAATTATTAGGAGGACACCGTTTAGGAGGATATCCCGCATTTGTGCAAAATGATGATCGTGCGGATTTACAGGAAGAGGAAGGTTATGATTTTCTACTATTACAAATGGACTCTGATGATGAGCATTCAATTATGTGGGGAGATGAGGGAATTGGCAACTTTTTTATTCAG
>JANMGZ010000213.1:0-1603 GCA_031374905.1 Dolichospermum sp. OTE_70_metabat_362_sub | reverse complement strand
AGTCAAGAAAGTGGAAGAGGTAAAATAGTAGACATACAAATTGGTCATCTTTTAGCATACGCACCCAAATCACCAGAAAGTATCCCACTTTGGGAAATATATCTTTTCTCTATGGCAGAGTCATACAGCTTGATGAGGTATATGTTTTCTAAGATGGGATGCTCCAAATCCTCAGACGGTCTATGGCCAGATATCGCAGTTCGAGAAGTTATTGAAGAAGTTGCTAGTAAACAGATGGAACGGGCTATAGCAACTGGTGTTTTTAACAAGCGTGGAGTTTGGACAAAATCAATAGGTGAAGGCGGAATTCAAGAAAGACAATTAGCTGAAACCTATCATTTTTATGCAGTTGTACTAGCAGATAGTTATCCTAGAACAGCGGCAATGTTACGCAGCATTGCTGACGGTTATATCTCTGATGCTTACAGAGAAGATATTCGAGCAGAGTTAGAGGATTAGGTTTATACCAATTTCTAAAATGATACCAACATATGTAATGCACAAAAATTTATTTGGCACAGTTTTATCATCCAAAATCAACAATCTAAAATCCAAAAATATATGACTTTAAACGTATTTACTCATATAGCACTTCCTGCTGTTACGAGGCGCAGTTTTTTATCATCAATAGCCAGATGGACAATAAATAAATAGCCATTCGGTCAATGCCATCTTATCCAAAGCTCTGTTAGCTTAACTGCTAAGGCAATCAAGCTTTGAGTACATCATGGCTACCAAAACACTGACCAAACCGAAGCGAAAACAAAGTTCTCAAACTCGCTCCTGGGAAAACCTGACAGACCGCCGTAAACTCCGTCATATTGAAAACACACTCGATAAAGCCATTTCTGAGTCAATTCAGAACGATTCTATCCAGTCCCATCAAGACTTTAAAGACTGTGTAGAAAATTACAGCCAGGAATCAGGGAAAGCCCCCATTACCGTAGAACTTTGCGTAGGAGGTGATGATGATGACGAAATTAGAGGCTATCGCTTCTACCTCACCAGTGACCCTGGACACAGAACCAGTGGTAAATACCTGATTAAAAACCTCGAAGGAATTACCAACAAAGACGAAAACTACTTTACCCCTTCCAACATTGCCGAAATTTGCGGTTTTGCAGAAACAGAACTTGATGATTTAGATGATGAATTTGATGATGACCTACTCGATTTAGAAGAGGAAAACGAAGAAATAGATGAAATTGAAGACGAACTAGACGACCTATTAAACGACGATTTTAACAATGAACTAGATGAGCCAGACGACTTAGATGAAGAAGACGAATTACCTGTTAGTCGTGTTAGTGTAACCCCAAGTAAACCTCAAGCCAAAACTGTAACTAAACCCCAAAGTAAGTCCCAACCCAAAATACTAACTAAAACTCAAGATAAAACCCCAACCAATAAAACTGCCACCAAAAAATCCAAATCCCAAGAACCACTAGACGAAGCTTCCCGTTTAAGTGCCACAGCAGCCACCAACGGACGAGAAGTAAACGGGGTAAATTTGGGAGGATTAGCTGGACAATTGGCAACTTTAGGAATTGCTGTCGGACAAGGAGTTTTAGAACAACTAGCAGCCGAAGCTGATGAAAAGCGG
>JANMGZ010000020.1:0-10223 GCA_031374905.1 Dolichospermum sp. OTE_70_metabat_362_sub | reverse complement strand
TTTTAACATCCAAACCAGCGGCATCCCATCAGGAGTAACAATATCTGCATTCTTTAAAACAGAAGAAAATTCAGGCTGCCAATAATATTCTACTAGCATATGAGTGTTAGCCACACAAATAACTTTGCTGACTTTATTCATAGCCCATTCTAAAATAATATTGATTTGTACCTCAAATGGTAAGGCAGTTACAGGAGAGCCAATTATATTAATTTTTGCAGGTTCAAATTCTAAGGATGAAGTAAGATTTTGAATTGGAATTTCCTTGTTTGCGTTTAGCATATCTTTTTTAGATTATGTTGTTGTAGTTGCAAAAATATTCACCAGATATTTAAAATTCGGGTAAATTTTTTCTTATAAATCAATAGCGATTGCACCTAACATAGAAGTGGAAGAAAAATTTAATTGCTCTAATACTTTTTCTAAACAAGAACGGTTTGTTTTACCTATTTTGACAACCAAAATACTTGCATCTGTATGCCTGGTAAGCAGATTAGTATCTGCAAAACCTAACAAATGTGATGTATCATATATAATTAAGTCAAAATTTTGTTTAAATTGTTCTGTCAAATTTTCCATTTGAGGAGATGAAAGTAACATTGTAGGATTGGGAGGAATTTGACCAGTAGTTAAGATAGATAAGTTATGTCCCAAGGATAATTGTTCTATATTTTTTGAATTTCTTTTCCTCACATCATCATTTTTTTCGCCGATACCGCTACTGTTTCTGTGGATAACATCCTCAAAACTTAGTTCTTCAGTAATAAGATTGCTTAATCCTTTCTTATTGGGTAAGTTCAACATTTCGTGGATACTAGGGTGACGCAGATTTGCATCTACTAATAATACCCGTTTACCCATTGCTGCTGCTGTCTGAGCTAAGTGAATAGCAATAGTTGATTTACCATCTCCAGAAGTAGCTGAAATAATTGCTAGAGAACGGATAGAATTATCACTATTTAGGAGATCAATATTTGTGTAAATAGAGTGAAAAGATTCCCAAAATTTTGATGGATTAAGTCTTTGAGAAAGCTTACCATTTTGGCTAAATTTAATATTAGGGATATTCCCTAATATTGGTAGTTTAGTTTTATCTTTAATTTCTTCAAGATTATAGAAAGCATTGTTGAGTGTATCTATAATCAAAGCCAATCCTGTGCTTAATAATAATCCCAAAACCACTCCTAAAATTAAATTTCGTCCGGTACTTGGTGCAAGATCTTCAGGCTGACTAGGAGGAGTAATTATCTGCCAAGGTATCTGCTTTTGGGCTGAATCTATGCGTAATCTTTCCCGTTCACTTAAAAAGTGATTGAAGTTATCAACAGCAATTTTTAATTGCCGTTCTAAATCATCTTTTTGACGGATAAGAGCCGGAAATTCTGTAACCTGCGCTTGTAAAGAACTTTCAACTTGACTAAGAGATTGGATTTGGGTTTTTAATAATTGAATTTGCTTAGTTGTATCTATAAATTTTTGAATTTCTCGCAGACGAGCCGAATTTGGTGGGGCTGAATATAAAGAATTCATAGTTGTATTTGACAATTTTATTCCCAAAATTCGCAATTTTTCTTTGATGATTAAATCCAATAAATTTTGTTTTTGAATCAGCAAGATTTGAATATTTGGGCTGTTTTCTGTATATTGAGATGATTTTATGGCGATTGCAGCTTCTACATCTTGAAGTTGGCTCAATAGCTTTTGATAATCAGGAGACTCACTTAAAGCTGAAATAGCCTCTGCTTCATGACTTTTCACTTGTAACTGTTTTTGCAGACTGTGATAAAGTGCTTGAGTTCTAGCCAATTGTATTTCATTATCTACCCGTTTTTGGACAATTTGATCAAATTGATTAGCAAGCTGCTGTCCTTGAATCTCAGCATTAATAATTCCATACTTTTGACGAAAATTTTGTAGTTTTGATTGAAGGGTTTCCACATTATTTAATAATTGTGGCAATTGCTTTTCTACAAAATTAATTGCCAATTTAGTTTCTGTTTGGCGTTCCTCTAAACTATATTTTAAATAAGATTCAGCCGCTTCATTTAATACAAAAAGAACTTTTTTAGGGTTGGGGTCTTGATAACTAACTTCTAAAATTTTAGTATTTGGTAGGAGTTTGATATTGAGTTGAGGTGCGCTGCTACCTGGGTAATACTTTTGCACTTTTTGAGTTAGAGGAGACATCAATTTAGGACTTTGTAAAATCTTCAACTTAGTTTCATCAATTTTGTTGGTAGCCTCATCTCTTGTGTATTTATCGTTTTGGGATACTTTATCTTCAGCCGTTACTGGCTCAGTTAAAAGTTCAAATTTAGCAACATAATTTGCAGGACTATTCAACGCCAATCCTATACCCGCAGCCGCAACGCCAGTTGTGCCAATTATAATTATAATTATTCTCCGATGAATAATTGCCAATAATTCGCCTAAGTTTAATCCACCTTCATTACCTTCTTCAGGTGTAACTGTGTAAATCAAAGACGTAGATTGACGCTGTTGTCCATTTATTTGAGCTAAATTTTGCTGAGAATAGCGTTTTTTTCTCATCTTAAACCTTATATAATTTAGAATTGAATTTCCAATCAAGTATCTTAATTACTAAGTCATATTTAATCTTTGTATATGACTATTAGCCATAATTATTTGTGTAGTCAGACAAGAGGACTCTAGAATATGCAAAGGCGGATAATTTTTTCAAGAATTAAATGGAAATCCTGTATTTCATGAATGCAATTTCATAGAATAACCAGAATATTGGCAAATAATTTGACTTCAATATAGAGTCTGTAAAACTTAACTAAGTTGTAATCTACCACTGTTTCATGAGCTAGAGTGGACAAATTGGCAAAATATCTTTAATCCTTTAATTTGACAAATATACTATTTATAACTTTGTTGGAAAATAAGTTATATCTTCTTTGAATATTTACAATTTAACCGTGATTATCATAGTTTTAGGCAAGAACTATAAAGATTATATAAAACTGCAAATTAGCTATTGACTTTTATATTCAAGCATCCTTTAATCTTTTTCAGTCCTGAGTTTTCAATTTCATATCCATCACTCTCTTAAAATAAAGTTGTCACGAAAATGAGAGCTTGAATTGTAAGATGTATATGCTGATAGGATAAAAACGTGAATTTCAATGATACAAGGGGAGGCAAAAATGGTTATAAACAATATTTTTACCAAATTAATAACCTACATAAGCCTGTTTTTTCTTATCTTGATTCAATCAATGCCAATAGCTACTACCGATACTACTTTGGATACAAATACCATAAGCAACTTTTTTATTTAGCTATCAAGGTTTTAAGTTGGCATATCAATTTTTTAACTATTCAATTTTTGGTTAAAACATCCGTATTAGCAATGTTTTTCAAAATTAAATATTACTTTATCAACATTGAACTTTAATTCAACTAAATATGAGTCATTTTCTAATCAAATTTTTGTACATTACCAAAGGAAATCACAAGTCGCTTGTAAAAATGCTTTGTTTATTCATTCTGATTTCCGGCTTAGAAGTTTTTGGAACTGGCATGATTAGTCCGTTCATTGCGATCGCTGTCAGTCCAGAGGCGATCAAAAATACTTACTGGTTAAATGTAATTTATAACCAGATTAATTTTAACTCTCAACAGCAATTTTTGATTTTTCTAGGATTGGTACTTGTTATTGCTTTTTATCTAAAATCATTTTTAGCTTTTAATGCTCAAAAAACAGTTTTCAAATTTAGCTATGGCTTAAAAGGAGAACTATCTTGTAAGCTCCTAAAAGCATATATTGAAGCTCCTTATAGCTATCATTTGCGGATTAATTCAGCAACGCTTATTCAGAATATTATTGACACAACAGACGCGGTTTCTATTGGTGTAGCATCTACATTTTTGACATTAATCTCTAATACTATAATTGTCCTAGCATTAATACTCCTTTTAGTCAAAACAAATGCGATCGCCTTAATTCTCATTACACTACTGCTAATTATTTCTTTTGGGTTATTGTATCCAATAAAAGAGCATTTAGCTCGTTGGAGCAGAGAAAAATTTCATGCTTATGGCGAAATGATTCGTATTACAAATCATGGACTAGGTGGCTTGAAAGAAACTCGTGTAATTGGTTGCGAATCCTATTTTGAGAATCAGATGGAGGAACAGTCAAGAATTTATGCCAAAAGTACCACTTTAGCTTCAGCCTATGGTAATCTTCCTCGCTTTGTGCTTGAGCCATTAATCATGAGCTTCTTGATTGGCTTTACATTTTTATTTATCGCCTTAAATAGAGATGAAACGCAGAATCTAACTGGGGTTTTAGGAATTTTTGCACTTGCATCAGTTCGTCTACTACCGGCTGTTGGAAATTTAATCTCTGGCATTAATGTAATTAGAAGTAGTAGTTATTCTCTAGATCGGCTATTTTTTGATTTTAAAGAATTGGAAAAAGAAAATCTGATAACTGACTTTGATTCTGCTATAGTTTCTAACAAATTATTGCCAAAAGATCAGCAAACATTTCAGTTTTCTGATAAAGTTATTTTAGATAGGATCACCTTTCAATATCCAAACAGTACAACAAATGTAATAAAAGATATTTCTCTATCTATTCGCAAGGGAGAGTCTATTGGACTAATTGGTAAATCTGGTGCTGGTAAAACCACTTTGGTAGATGTGATTCTGGGTCTTTTTATCCCTCAATTTGGAGATATCAAAGTTGACGGGGTTTCAGTTTATAGCAATTTACGCGCCTGGCAAAATATGCTGGGTTATGTTCCCCAATCTATATTTTTGATTGATGACACTCTTGAGCGGAATATTGCATTTGGGGTTGCTGATCACTTAATTGACCAAAATAAATTAAAGAAAGCGATTGAAATGGCTCAACTTAGCGAAGTGGTTGAGCAACTTCCAAATGGAGTGAAAACTATTGTTGGTGAACGGGGAGTTCTTTTATCTGGAGGACAACGCCAAAGATTGGGAATTGCGCGGGTACTTTATCACGAAAGAGAAATACTAGTTTTTGATGAAGCAACTGCCGCTCTAGATAGTGAAACAGAACATCTGATTACTGAAGCAACAAAAGCTTTAGCTGGCAATAAGACTATCATTATTATTGCTCATCGTTTTTCAACAATTGAGCATTGCGATTGTATTTACCAACTTGAGCAGGGTCGAATTATCAAATCAGGCAGTTACCAAGAAGTTATTTTAGCTTAATATTGCTAAACTGAAGCGTATAATTCCATATTTTTAAAGCAATCTTGTGACAGGTTTATTGACATAAATATGCCTTATAGGCAAATGTAAAATTCTGGAATTGCTGCTAACATTTGTCACCAAGCTAAGAGCCTACAAAGATTGTGCCAAGTTGTCTAATATAACCCATAAATCAGTGTTATCTTACAACATAATTCCACTTTTAAAAGCTCCATGTTTTGGGCAAAACAATAACAAAATGTAGCAAAAAGATAGAGAGTATTTTTTAGTTTTTTGCTTTTTATCAAGCTTCAGACCAAAGGTAATTAATTATTTTAGTATGATTACCTGAGCCTTAAAATTTAGGAAAAGTATTGATTGAAATAGAGATTAATATTTTCACATTTTTCCTCTTTATTCCCTTCATTAAATAGTGAGTTTTGTGTTTTATGAAAATTCTGATTACGGGCGGTGCTGGTTTTATTGGTAAATGGTTAGTTGAAAAATTGCCTGCTGACATAAAGGTTATTATTGTTGATAATCTTGATTCCCAAGTACATAAAACTTTCTCTACTTTTGCGCCAGAATTACAATCCAGGGCAACCTGTATTAAGTCTGATATAAGAGATATTGAAAATTATCGAGAAGCTGTAGAAGGAACGGATGTAATTGTACATCTAGCGGCGCAAACTGGTACAGGTCAATCAATGTATGAAATCAGTAAATATGTTCAGCATAATGTTGATGGAACGGCTAAACTTTTAGAACTTATTTCTACTCTTAAGTACAAGCCTCAGCGCTTTATTTTATCATCAAGTCGTGCAGTTTATGGTGATGGATGTTTTACCGACGGAACAAACATTTTCTATCCCCAAGGTAGGCGTTTATCAGACTTAGAAAAAGGAATATGGGAAGTTTGTAACGATAAAGGTCAAACACTTATACCTTTATTAATGAGTGAAAATGAACTTACCAATCCTATCTCAGTTTATGGACTGACAAAACTTTGGCAAGAACAGTTAGTACAAAAATTTTGCCAACTTCAAAATATAGATGCAGTGATTTTCAGATTTCAAAATGTTTATGGACCAAAACAGGAATTAGCGAATCCTTATACTGGGATTATAGGCATTTTTACTAAAGAAATTATTCAAAGAAATGCTGTTGAATTGTTTGAAGATGGACTGATGACACGAGACTTTGTTTTTGTCAAAGATGTTGCAGAAGCAGTTATTAAAAGCATAATTTATGAACAATCAATTTCATCAATAATTAATATTGGTAGTGGCAAAAAAACTAGCCTATGGGAATTGGTAGAAACAATTGCTTTAATTACCAATAAGCAACCCAAAATTACAGTATCGGGACGTTTTCGAGTAGGTGACATTCGCCACGCTGTTGCCGATATGAGTCATTACAAAACGCTATTTGGTAACTGGACACCAACATCCTTAGAAGAAGGATTGAATCAGTATTTGAGTTGGTATTTGCAACAAACTCCTTTGAGTGAAAATGAATTGCAAGCATCCTTTAAAGAGATGGAACAAAAAGGGTTATTAAAAATTAGTAAATAGCAGGAGAATTAGATGATACCCAAGGTTAGTATTGTTTTACCTAATTACAATTATGCTAGATACTTGGATGAGCGCATTCAAAGTTTATTAAACCAAACATACAGAGACTTTGAATTGATTATTTTGGATGATGCTTCCCAAGATAATAGTATAGAAGTGATAGAGAAATATACAGCAGATCCCAGGGTCAAAACCAAGTATTTTAGTGAAAATAGCGGCTTAACTTATAAGCGCTGGAATGACGGTGCAGATATAGCACAGGGCGAATATTTGCTGATTGCTGGTGCTGATGACAGTTGCCATCCGATTTTGGTAGAAAAATTAGTAGAAACATTAGATAATAATTCTAATGTGGGTTTGGCTTTTTGCCAGTCTTGGCAAATAGATAGTGAAGGAAAAAATATATCTTCCTTGAAGAAATGGACAAATGATTTAAACCAAGAACGATGGAATTCTAATTTTATAGATGCTGGAAAAAATGAACTGAAATATTTGATTTTAAAAAATACAATTCCCAATGCTAGCGCAGTCTTGATGCGGCGCAATATTTTTATAGAAGCTGGAAAATTTGATGTGCAAATGCGATTAGCAGCAGATTGGTTGCTGTGGGTAAAGATGCTGGAAATATCAGATATCGCTTTTTTAGCTGAACCGCTAAATTATTTTCGTCACCATGAAGGTACAGTAACAACTAAAGCAATTAAAAGTGGGCTTAATATTGAAGAAGATTATCAAGTTCAGAAATATCTGATTACCAATCCAAATTTAGGTCTTTGTAAAGAAATCATTGATAAAGCTTCTGATATATTTGCAGAATCTTGGGTGCAAACAGTTGTTGACAATCTTAAGTCGCGGGTAAAAATAGATTTATCACGCCAAATAAGAATTTATCAAATTGCCCATAGCATAGATCCAAAAATCACAAAACGGCTTATTAAAAAATTTTCCCATCGTTTTTTTAACTTGATGAGGAGTGATTATATCTATCGTATTAAAAGATAAAGGCACAAATCCAGCCTCAGTAAAAGTTTTAAAACTTGCTTTTGATGTTTGTTTTCGGAGCATGATAGAAGAGGTTTAGAAACCTTCATAGAATGATTGATTCTATAATCACAGAAAAAGTTTATACATTCAGTGTACAGGACAAATAAGTAATGCTTGCTGTAAATGATGAACCGATTGTCGTAGTGTGTGCTGCTGATGACAACTATGCCATGCCACTTGCTGTTACAGTTCGGTCTGCTCTTGTAAATCTAAAAAGCCAACGTAAAATTCTTTTATTTATCATTGATGGAGGTATCAAAAATCATAATAAACAAAAGATTCTCAAATCTCTCAACTCAGAAAATTGTGAAATCCAATTCATACTAAAACCTGGCTCTTGGCTGGAACTAATTGAACTTAATAATCTTGAAAAAAACTACGATCAAATTCACTCTCTCTCTCCATCTTTTGCCACATATTATAGATTAATGATTGCTGAACTTTTGCCTGAAAAATTTGACAAGGCAATTTATCTTGATTGTGATTTAGTAGTTAGAGGAAATTTAGAGGAATTATGGGAAACTGATTTGGCAGAAAATCATATATTAGCAGCAACAGATATGTTAATACAATATGTATCATCTCCCTCCGGATTACTAAATTATAAAGAGCTAGAAATTTCTCCTAATGCTAAATATTTTAATGCAGGTATTTTGGTTATCAACCTCAAGAAATGGCGAGATGAAAAAATTGCAATTGAAGCTATAGAGTATCTCAAGCACAATAAAGAATACATACGTTTTCATGATCAAGACGTTTTAAATGTATTATTTGTAGGTAAATGGGGAGAACTTAATCCTAGATGGAATGTTACGCCTTATATAACCGATGTTTATCCCTCGTGGGAAGATAGTCCATTTCCAGAGGAAGTTTACAATACTCTAATTCACGAACCTGATATTATTCATTATTTAACGGATAGAAAACCATGGAACTCTCGTCATACTAAACTCGCAGAGTATTTCTTTCAGTATGTCGATATGACAGCATGGACAGGTTGGAGACTTACACTCTGGAGGCGACTTCGTATTATATCGGCTCGTGAATTTCAAAAAATTATCCGTGGCATAGGAAAATAAGATTGTATTTATCAACTTATAAATGTTCATTATCAGACTACAAATAGCAATGAGTTTATGAAATTAGCCTACGTTACCACTTTCGATGCAAAAAGTTTAGCTATTCGAGACAATTGGTCTGGAACTGGCTACTATATTGCCCAGTCTCTTAAAAGTCAGTGTATGACTTTGAAATATATCGGTCCTTTAAAAGATCCTATTACTCTACAAAGTATTCGTAAGTTTAAAAGTCGCTATTATCGGCGATTTCATCAAAAAAATTATCACAAAGATGCTGACCCTTTGACTTTGAAAAATTATGCAAGCCAGGTTGCCAAAAAACTGAATAGCATAAAATCAGATATTGTTTTCAGTGCCACAGTTAATTCAATTGCCTACCTTGAATGTAAGCAACCAATTGTATTTTGGGCTGATGCAACTTGTGCCGGATTGGTAGATTTTTATCCTCAGTATAATAATCTTTGTCAGGAATCACTTGAAAATTGGCACATGATGGAAAAGCTAGCTCTAGAAAAGTGTACGTTAGCGATATACGCTTCTGACTGGGCAGCCCAGACGGCTATTGATTCTTACAAGGTAGATATAGGAAAAGTGAAGGTTGTTCCCTTCGGATCAAACATTGATAGTAATCGAACTTTGAGTGAAATTAAAGAACTAGTTGAGGCTAGACCAATGAATCAATGTAAGCTTTTATTTTTAGGAGTTGATTGGTTCCGCAAGGGAGGAGATGTTGCACTCAAGGTTGCTGAACAACTTAATAATTGGGGGCTAGATACTGAATTAACGGTTGTTGGTTGTCAACCAATTGTAGAAGGTTCTCTTCCTAGCTTTGTTAAATCTTTAGGCTATATCAGTAAGTCTACTTCTGAAGGAAAAGATAAAATCAATCAACTGATTGCTGAGTCTCATTTTCTTATTCTGCCTTCTCTAGCAGAATGTTACGGAGTCGTTTTCTGTGAAGCAAATTCGTTGGGAGTCCCCTGTCTTTCTAGGAAGGTTGGCGGAATTCCCACAATTATCAAACCAAATGTAAATGGTAATTTGTTCGATCTCAATGCCGATATTTCTGAATACTGCGACTATATTTCTCGCTTATTCTCTAATTATTCAGATTATAAAAATTTAGCACTTTCTAGTTTTAATGAGTATCAAGTTCGTCTAAATTGGTCGGTAGCTGGTAAAACAGTCAAAGAACTACTTACGACAATCATATGATGTCAACCAATACTCAAACTTATGGTTCTATCGCTCCCATTATGGAAAAGAATATTACAGCACTTCCCGGTGTTATGAGGTACAAGAACCCCACCCCCAACCCCCTCCCCGC
>JANMGZ010000178.1:0-6365 GCA_031374905.1 Dolichospermum sp. OTE_70_metabat_362_sub | reverse complement strand
TAATGATGGCATGAGTATTGCCCAAGCTTTACAAACAGCCCAAATGAGAATGATTAATGCTAAGAAACCATCTGAAGGTATCAATCCCAAGTATGATCACCCCGGATATTGGGCTGCAATGATTGTGATTGGTAATTGGCTTTGAAACAGATCCTATAGCATTTCCTAATCTAATGAAGTACAAAATTATCTGCATTTATCTGCGTCCATCTGCGTTTAATTATTACTGCTTGTACCTCACTTGAATGGGAAGTGCTATAACTTTAGGGATTGCTAGAAATTTGTTGGAGATATTTGATTCGTTCCTGAATCTTGGCGATTTCTGGTTTTTTACCAATGAGGATTTCTGACTCTGCTAGGTCTTTAATTAAAGTTGCCCCCAATTGCCCTAGTTTACCATTATTAGTTGCTGATAATGCTTTTTCTAGAGCTTCGTACCAAAGTTCATTTTCAGCATAATAATTTACGCTTTTTGAAATGTCAGTAAATTGGTTTTTGGCGAATGATTGAGGATTGATGACAGTAAATTCTGCACTACTAATAATCCGCCCGTTTTCGCATTGAATTCCAATTTGCCATAAATATGTTTTACCTACTGTGAGTTCAGGGTAATTAAGGGGAAGTTTTAATTTGTTAATTCCAACTGTTGTGGGTATTTCTTGATCTTGCCCAATTTGTTGAGTGGTGTTAGCTGAATCAAATTCAAAGAGTCGAAATCGCACGGTTTCGGAGCTTGACATATACCAAGCTAACATTGGTCGTGTAGAAGCGGTTTTACCGATAAATGTCTGAGGTGCAAGTTGTATCAAAGGGATACCACCATTATTTCCACATCCACGGCTACCACCTGCACGGGAATATCCACTGGCTGGTTCGCGATCGCGTGGTTTAAACTTAGCAAAGGCAGGGAATACAGTCAGGAGAAAAACTGCTCCCACAACTAAGCTTGTGAGTCTGCGTTGATTTTGCCAAGATGCAAAATGTTTATAAGTCATGGTGATGTTGTTAAGTTTTATTTTTTACCATTTTACTTCATAAGTTCCCAAGTAAGTTCACATATAGTCCCGCGAGGAGAAAGGGATTCACGTTGAAAGTTTCCTTTTAATTGTTTAGCGATTAGTTTAAAATTTTTTGTACCTTGATTTTCTATTTGCGATTTAATTCCTGAGCCATTATCTTTAATTGATAGTTTATATTTGTTTGTACTATAAATTAGTGATGCTTCAACACACTTGACCCCTTGGGCGTGTTTGCCAACATTACACAGAGCTTCTTCCAAAAAAAGACAAATTGCGCGTTTGTCTTTCTTACTTAAATATTGATCATCAATTGGTTCAAAATCCCGGCTAGGAATAATTTTTCTGTTGATAAAATATTCCAAATCTGTACGTTTTAAGGTACTATAATAAACTTCATATAATAAAGTGTGAAGTGGTTGATTTAAGTCTAGTATCAATCCACTACCTAAACGTAACCGATCTTCTGTGGTTAATGCTTCGAGTTTGAGATGTTCGCCAATTTCTCGAATTTCCTGATCGAGGGTTTCAAATTGTTTTATCAATTGCTCATCGGGGATATCTTTAGACCGCAGAAGTTTTAATCCATAAGAAAGCGTTTGCAATGGTCCATTATGAATGAGAGTAAAAGTGTGATCGATGGTGTTTTGACGTTCCTGAATTTGCGATCGCAAGAATTTATCATGCTGGTAAAATGCTCTCAAACCAACTCCATTCACAGCTAATATTAGCAAACTAGGTACTACAGGAATCCATACACCCCACACCCACAGCATCACAAACCCGCAGCTAAACAAACAAAATCCCGCTACACCCACAATCAGTAGATTTCTCCACACAGATTTGGTCAGCCGCCCAATAATAATCGCCAAAATACCCCAAATAAATATCCATGTGTACTCTTGTATCTCTCCCCAACTGTGCAACATTGGTCGGTTATCTATCACGGTACTCAGGATTTGGCTGACCACATGAGCATGATAGTCAATGCCATAAATTTGACCACTTGGTTTTAAGTTAGATAAAGCAGATGTATAAAAAATATCGCCTGCGCTCGGATTGCGGTTGCCAACTAAGACAATGCGATCGCGCAACAATTTTGCATCAACTTTCCCATTCAGAACATCGCGCAGCGAGACAAAATGAAACGGTTTCTGACTGTTGCGAAAGCTCATTAAAATTGACAATCCGCGATCAACACCAACGTATCCGCCAAAATTTGCGGTAATTCGGGGTAATTCAATTCCCCGAATCATGATTGTAGCTGGGTCATTTTTTCCATTTTCTAACTCAATTTTTAAGTATTTAATAACTAACTGCAACGCTAAAGAATATTTATCTTCATCAATATTTTTAGGATTCGATGTATACAACAAATAGCGGCGATTTTTGCCATCTGCATCATTACGTAAATCGGCAAACCCAACTCGGTCTTCTTTTTTTGCTAGTAAACTTTTGTGTGGTGGAATTTCTCCAGGGGGTAAAATCTTTTCAATCCCAATAATATTAGAATTTGAGTCTAATACTTGCGCTAGTTGTTTACCACCGAGTCCAACAGGAACATTTTTGAACATATCCAGCCCAATAGCTCGCGGTTGATAAGTTTCCAACTTAGTGAGTAACTTGGCAATCTTCTCATCTGGAACTGGATATTGCCCAACCCATTTAATATCCTCTTCATCAATACCCACAATTACTATCCGTTCATCAGGTTTTTCTACCGGACGCAGACGTAACATCGTATCAAAAAGCATCCATTCCCAAGATTGCATTCCTCCAGCTATCCGCATCAATATCACTACAATCAGCACTATAATTCCAGGACGTGCAGCCAGCGCCCATAACCTAAATTCTTGGTCAATGCGATTCCAAATTCTCCTGCTCATACATTAATCAATTAAACCTTCTTCACTAGCACGAATTTTGGTTTGCATTCGCATATTCTTACCATTTTGCCGACAGTCTTCAGGATACACCCCCAAAACATCCTGAATTTTCGTCCAGTAAGTACGAACTGCTCGTTCTGATTTATACATCTGTTCAGCGATCGCCCTATCTGTCAAACTCTCTTCAAAAGCCAACCGCAACACCTCCAACCATTCCGGTTTGAGTTCGATCCCTGTGTTGATATCTCTTGTGTGAGTTGCACCATGAAGTGCCACATTAACTCGTATTAGCATTTCCGATTCGGGTAATCCTTTGTCTGCGATCGCAAACCCACCTTGATGATGATCAATCTCATGTTTGATCCGGATTAACGCTTTCACATAACTACTTTGCACCATGAAATTTTGATCGGGATATTTTTTAAGCAAAGTTTGTAACAGATTAATTCCACTATCACTTTTTGCTGTTTCCCCTGGTTGAGTGGGAATTGATAAATCCATCACAATCAGTCCAAACTGATGACATTGCAGTTGGAAAAGTGTCTCTTTTACTGTTTGAGCCTTAATAATAAAAGCTTCTGGATATTCTCGATTTAGTATATCGAACGTGCCAGTCAAAATTAATTGATGGTCATCGACAACAAGAATATGCAGCTTTTTTTCCTCTGATAAACTTCCATCAACGTGATGTTCTTTCAAACTTATTTTTACCATGTTGTTACCTATATTCATCCAAATTATAAGTTTCTTTCAGTTTTACTGAAAAATCCCTGATCCGATAGTGTTTACCTTGAGGGTTATCAGTTAAAATTGATGTTTTAAATAATACAAATCATAAGAGAAAAATCTCAACATCAATTACCCCCCTCAGACTTAAAAAAGACTGCAAGCCCTATCTAAAAAATAAATTCCCCACTACCCTCTGGGAAAGCTTACGGCTAGGACGGAAAGTCAAGGTATGCACAGAGGAAGATATTGAAGTAACCTCAAGCTTCCTGAGTAAGCTTTTTCCAGTTTTAATCAATACATTGCACGTTTATATCCCTTAATTTAGTCTTTGAAGTATCCGTCTATTTTAATTGAATATGAATTTCCGACCTATACAGAAAAGTGCAAATCTGGGGTAAAGACAGTAAAAACCGATTGTGACAGTTGAGGGTGCGGAAGATCGGATCAATACCTAAACGGCAAACACTCAGGATTATCCTCTGCCCATGCAGTAGCTTCTGCTACTAGCAATTCGTGACCCGAATCTAAGTAAAATTGCATCTTGAACGTCTTCTCCAGGTGTTGGCGCTCTTGACCACCAATGAGCCGCCCTGAAATCAGGCAGTATTCCCGCACCTTTTTTCTGGCATGACTTACTGCCATTAATTTCAGTTTTGTTACCCGCTTGATTTCCTCGATTCTTAAGTCCTCATCAGCAGTAGAATCATCAACAGAGGTATTTTCCTGCCCATAATTAACACTTCGGAGTGCAGGTTCTGGTATTTCAGTATCCGGTATCAGATTATCAACAGAGCCACTTCGCCACCCATTATTACCACCTTGAAGCAGTGGTTCTCCTGAAACTGGATCTAGCTGTGTCCCATTCCCAACAAACGCGCTCTGTAACCCGTTGTTAACAACTTCCTCTGCTGGTTCTGGTGTTACCATAGCTGGTGTGCCATCCTCAACAGAATTTATTTGCCCCCCGTTATTACCATTTAGGGCTAGTGTTTCTGGTAAAACAGGGGATTCTATCAAATCACCAGTTAAAGCAATTTCCTGCCCATTCTTAGGCGTGTGGAGTGAATGTTCTGCTGTCTCTTCTGCTCCAGAAACAACTACATCCAGTTCAACTAAACCCAGCCCGTCAGTTCCCGCCATTGATAAGTTTTCTTTATCGCTTTTTAGCGAGTCGCTGCAAATCGAAGAAGATAAGAAAACCTGATGAATAGTAACTTGATTTAACTGCAAAACAATCGGTTTAACTGTTGACTCTGATTGATTGTTGAATTGAGTTAAATCAGTTTGAGGACTATTAAGAGAATTTATGAAGTCAAGATTTTCTTGGAACTGATTTACTTCTGATTCGTTTAATTCCTGTTGATTTGATTGCTGCTGACAAACTTGAACTTCGAGATCACAATCCTGAACTTCTAGCTTTTCCTTTTTTTCCTGTTGTTCAATAATCTGTGCGGCTACCTCAGCCCCTGCGGGACTGGTAGCGAAAGGTAAACATAAAACCTTCATATAGGAGAAGTGAGTGTAATTGCCCTCTGGGTAAGGGTTTTGAGGTTCTGGTTTTTTCCACGTTTGATTACTTGGGTAAAAGTGAGTGTAATCGCCTTCTGAGTAAGGGTTTGCGCTATTTTTTGGCTCTTGGCTGTTTCCTGAATTGATATTCCTATCCAAGATTGTATCTGCTAGATTAATGCTGTTTATTTGAATCCTATTTTGTTGGCTGTTATTTGTTTCGACGTTATTTGTTTTATTGCTATTGTCTGTGTTGGTATTTTGTAAGTTGCTATTATCCAACCAAGGATCTGGAATGTACCATTTGGGATGCCATAAATGCTTATGCTTGTATAATGTGTTTTGACTGAGTGTTTTGTTATATTGACGTTTATATTCTGCACTTATCTGTTGACTTCTTTCGGTTACTCCTTCACTTAATCCTACTTCTGTAACTTCTGTTAGTTGTTGTTGTTCTGTTTCTACTTCTGTGTTTAATTCTGTTTGTACTTGTAAGGTATTTTGACCTTCTGTATTTCTGTACTTCTGTATTCTTGGTTGTGTTTCTAATTTTTGCACTATAACTTTAATGCGTTTCTGCGTTTGTTCGCTGCGTTGCTGATTTTTACTTTTGGGTTTTTCAAAGGGAATGACGTTGTTTTGGTTTTGATATTTTGTTATTTCTCTTATATCTGCTATGGCTAGGGCAAATGTGTTCAAGTATGTTCCTAATGGGCGCTTGGGATAGCTGGCATAGGGTGTATACCATTGATGTCTGATTGTGCATTTTACCCAGTCTCTAACTCTGGTTTCGATGCGGTGTTGGTGACGACAATATTGTGTGTAGCCTGGGGCGTTTCTAGCGGTTTCTACGGCATATTTAATCAGGTTCTCGTCTTGTAGGTCTAAAAAGACGATGCCGTAGCCAACGATGATTTGCAGCAGGGTGTTTGTTTGTCCATACCCTGTCCAGCCTGTGGCGATGATTTCTTCCCAGTTACTTTGCCATTCTTCGATTTTGATGCTGGCTTTTTGCCGATATTGTTCTCTTGTATGCCGCTTTCTGGCTTTTTTGCAGGCGTATCTGAGTTTACTGAGGTCTTGATGACGGGCTGCATGATCACAATGGTCGAGGAAGGTGGCTACTGAGTCGCTGATTGGTTGTAGGTCGTCGTCTAGAAGGAGTGCGCCGCTTCCAGGCTGCATGGGGCAACGAATGGCTTTGTAGTTGGTGATGCTGTCTTTT
>JANMGZ010000173.1:0-3821 GCA_031374905.1 Dolichospermum sp. OTE_70_metabat_362_sub | reverse complement strand
ATTTTAACTTGTCGGTTAAATGTTTGGGATGCTACTGTAAATAATAATATTTTACCTGGATTTAATACTTTTAAAACTCAGGAGTTTAACCCTGAACAAGTAAATATATTTATTGCGGAATGGTTTCAAGTTGCTAATAATATCAATGGCGGCAAAAAATTAATTGCACAATTGCAGGAAGAAGGAAAAGAAAGGATTAGAGATTTAGTAACTAATCCTTTAAGATTATGTTTATTGTGTCAAATTTTTGATCGAAATGACGAGGGAGAATTACCAAAAACTAAAGCAGGACTTTTTGATTTATACGCTCAGTCTTTTTATGATTGGAAACCTCACTTTATAACAACTTTAAACTATACTTTAAAACAAGAATTACATAAAGCATTAGGTAGATTAGCTTTAGCAGGAATTGACGGTAATGCTAGATTTCGACTAAAAGAAAGTTTTGCAGTTAAAGAAATGGGTCAAGATTTATTTGATTTAGCTTGTAATGTAGGTTGGTTGACTTTAGTAGATAGAGATGCAAGTAGTTATGAAGCTGTTTATGCTTTCTTTCACCATAATTTTCAGGAATATTTTGCAGCTTTAGCTATTTATTATTATCATGATTGGCGTTATTTTTTAAATCATGTTCCTAATAATCCAGAAAAGGGTATTTATCGAATTTTTGAACCGCAGTGGAAGGAAGTAATATTACTCTGGATGGGAAGACAAGATATATTACCTAATATCAAGGATGAATTTATGAACGAGTTGTCAAACTTTGAAGATGGTTGTGATTTTAGTTATGATTGCCCAAATATTTGGAAATATAATTTATTTCCTATTGCAAAGGAATGTTTACAAGAATTTACTAATTGCCGATTAAACAATGTAATTTTTGAAGATGAAGATGAAGTTGTAACAGAGTTTGACCATGTATGGCAATCTGACTTGTATGATTGGATTCTGCGTCACAATCTTGATTGTATGAGATCATCATCACAAAGAGAAGAAATTAGAAAATCTCTCATTAATAAGTTGGGAATTTGGATGCACTACAGTGCAGAAGAAGATGATGATTTTGGTTTTCATACATTCATGGTTATGTACGACGAATATGAGAAGAATAAAGAAAATATAAAACAGCGAGAAATTGAGTTTCAAGAAGAATTGAAATGGATAAATACTGCAAAAGTGCCAGCAATAGTGAATAAATTGAGTTCAAATAATGATCAATTTATCAGAGGAGCAATCATAAATAGATTGATTCAGATATTCTCTGAAGATAATACTGAAGTTGTTAGAGAAATGCATTCTAATTTCAATGATGATTTTTTAGAATCATTAATTTATATTCTTCATCAGAGTGGGTATTATGACGACTTAAAAATAGTTGAAATGTGTATGAAGATACTTAAGAAAAGTAGGAATAAGACTACTATCATAGCTGCTTTAGACTATTTGTATGATACAAGTCTTTATAAGACATCATCGGTTGATATGATACAGGAAATAGTTCAGGGGTTAAACAAAAACTATTTTCAATTCTTATTTAAGAATAATTGTAAGGATAGTTATTTGTATTGTTATGAAATTCTCTTGAACTGTTCATCAAAAATAACCTACCAAGATTTTTACCACGCTTGGCTGCCACTTCAAAAACTAGAAAACCAATTTACAGATACCAATTCCCATCTTTCCCAACTTCAACCCACAGAAAAAACATATCCCCTTCCCCTCAACCTAAAAACCCTCCAAAACGAAACAGACATCATAGAAATATCTCAAGAAATTTGCAACCAAATTTACCTTACAGCTTGTCCCGAAAATCCAGAAATTCCCCAAGTAAACAACGCACCTCAATTAAAAAGTAAAATTCCCCAAATTAAAAAACATCTGCAAACCGAAAACCTAGCTTTAGTTATCAATAACTGCGAACCAAATCAAGAAATGATCAAATTCTGCCATAAACTAACAGATGTCTTACACATTGCCTTTATCACAGAACAACCTCTAGACGCACCATTAAAAGGTTTTCGCAATCAACCAAACTTACTCAATGTTATTCAACATTGGATTAATGAGATATAGTGCCGGAACTACCTTCCCTGGAGTCATCGGCCGGACAAAAGCGATTATACTAAACTAATCTTTTTGGGAGTATAAGACACAAATTGTCTCTTGCTTTTCTTTTCTTGTGCTTTTAAATCTTGATAAATTGCCTTTAAATCGTAGTTAAATTGTCGAGAATGTGCTTCCCTCGTCTGACGAATTTCTTCCACAATTGGATCTTCCCACATAAATTTTACCTCTCTATCAGTTCTTCAGGAGTACAAATGATTGCAGGTTCGTAGCCTCTAAAACGACAATTCCTTCTAACGTTAATTCCCAGCGATCGCGTGGGGAATCTTTTTCTACATAACGGTTGACTAACCCGCGATGGGCAAGATTTTTTAAACCTTCCATCATATCAGGTTCTCTGGGAACATCTTGACGGGAAAGTGCATTCGCTAATTCATACCAACTCCATTGACCTTTTCCTTTCTCAACTAATTTTAGTAAAACAAATTCTAGCTGAGTTAATTGAGTCGTGTTTTTCATATCATATCCTCCACACTAGGATGAAATAAAACTCCAAAACCTTCTTTTAAACCATAATCTTCTAGAGTAGCTGTGTGAGCATTATTCCATAATTCATAGGCTTGATCTGGATCACTTGGCTATCCGATGACATAACCTAATTTTTTATATCTTAAATACTCGCGTAACTCATGAGTATAGAAACGCAAATCTACTGATTCAGCTTTCAATGTACCTTGAGCAATACATCTTAATCTATCTACCATTTTAAGTTCTGCATCACCAACTGGGTTGAACCGACGAATATGACTTTCAACAATATCAACTCCTCTAGTAGTAATTTTAACATTTTGATAGGATAGTTGGAGGATAATTCCACCCGCTTGAGATGGATCAAAATTTCTGCCACTAAATAGCCCTTTTTGCCGCATATTTTAGATCATGATTGGCTTAATTAGTTTTCTCGGTATGGTAATTCAGTCCATAAATTTATAAATTACCCCCTCCTAAAGAGGATATAGAATTTCGAGCTTTTTGTTAAAAATTAAATATTCTCAAGAGGTCAGATTTATGTCTTTGGATGAATACAAACTCGGAACTACCTTCCCCGGTGTAATCGGCCGCACAGTTGATAAATCCAGTCCAGCTTGGCCAGAACCATTGCGGGCAAAAGAAAACACACCAAACGTTCTATTTATCGTCTTTGATGATACAGGATTTGGACAATTTGGAAATTATGGAAGTCCAATCAAAACACCCAACCTAGACACACTAGCCGCCAATGGATTGCGCTACAATAATCTACACACAACGGCACTGTGTTCTCCCACTCGTTCTTGTTTGCTGACTGGGCGCAATCACCATTCTAACGCCATGTCCTGCATTACAGAAGGGTCTACGGGTTATCCCGGTGGTAATGGGAATATTCCCTTTGAAAATGGCTTCCTCTCAGAGATATTACTCCAGAAGGGTTATAACACATACTCGTTAGGAAAATGGCATTTAACCCCCTCAGATCAACTTTCAGCCGCAGGACCCTATGATCGCTGGCCTCTCGGTCGCGGATTTGAGCGTTTTTACGGATTTTTGGGCGGAGAAACCCACCAGTATTATCCAGATTTGGTTTATGACAACCACACCGTTAAGCCAGAAAAGACCCCCGCAGAAGGCTACCATTTAACGGAAGACTTAGCAGACAAAGCCATTAGCTTTATCGCTGATGCCAAGCAAGTTGCCCCAAATAAGCCCTTTTTCATGTA
>JANMGZ010000172.1:0-14480 GCA_031374905.1 Dolichospermum sp. OTE_70_metabat_362_sub | reverse complement strand
GTTTCCAGAGGGTTTCGTAGAAGAAGAAGGAGACACCGGCAAATTTTCTCTCTCGCACTTTCTCTATTTGGGTTTTAATTTGTTCCATGGGAACTGTGCGATTTTTTAAACCACTTAAAATCCCAATGCTGACGGGAATATGAGTTTGAGCTAGTTTCACTTCTGGATATTCTAATTCGCTGATAAAGACGTTTAGATCATTACGATAAATTTGTAAAACTAGGTCTTCAATTATGCCCATTCTTTCCCATTTTTGCCAATCTGCAAGGAAGTATTCATAGGAAAAACGCTGAGGATTGGGAGCAACGGAAACGATACAATCTTTTTTATTAGCTTTAATTGCTGTAAATACCCGTTTCATAAATGCGGTGATTTTGTTCGCTCTCCAACTTACCCATTCTGGATCTTTGAAATCTGCGGGGGGAAGTTTACCTTTATGTTCTTGCTTATATAATGCTGTAGTGTAGGCATCATATCCTAGTTCTGATGGTAAGCCGAAATGGTCATCAAATTGAATACCATCAATATCATAATTTTTGACTATTTCGACAATCAAATCTTGGATAAATTCTTGCACTTCTGGACGAAAAGGATTTAACCAAACTCGGTTATGTGTTCCTTCTTTTACTATTTTTGTGCCATCTCTGCGATTTGTCAACCAAGCAGAACGATTTTTAGCGAGGAGGGAATCAGCCGGTGCCATAAAGCCAAATTCAAACCAGGGAATCACTGTTAATTTTTGTTTATGTCCCTCGGTGACTATTTCTTTGAGCATATCCCGTTTTTGGAGTCCGGGGGTAGGGTCAACTGATTTACCAATAATTTTGGCTGTTACTTTACTAGGATATAGTGTATATCCCCAATTCCAGACAGCGGGATAAACGGTATTAAAGTTAAATTGATGTAATGTTCGTAAACTTTGTTTTAGACGTTCTCTTTCAAATAAAACATCACTATCAATATTTGTTAACCATACTCCCCGTAATTCTGTGGATTTAGAAATTTGAGCATTTAAGGGGAATGATAGTATGACAAACGCAAGCATACTCACAGCCATCATAGCCGCTAAAAATCCCCTTTTTTTAATTTTACGTTGCCATTTTATCAATATTTTTTTCATTGGTTATCCCTGGTTTGTTAAATTTGGTGTTTCGCGCAAGTTCATTTTCGTAAAAATTCAGATCAGGCGATTAAGATCCCCGACTTCTTTTATTATTGTGTCCATAAATGATAAATTGATCTCAGAAGTCGGGGATCTGGGTATGAATGAGGTTTTGTTACTCCCGTTTCTTGCTATGATGAGTTAAATTTAACTTTATCTACCCAAAAATAGGATTTTTAATGAGATGACCTACTAGTTTTATATTAGTTTAATTTCTGCTTTCAAAACTGTTGGATCATTAGTGTGTGAAATCTGAAAACCGATTTTTTCACATACTCGCTGCATAGCTGAATTATCAGCCAAAATATCGGCATAGATACAGCCAATTTTTTCATTTTTACCAACTTCTAATAATCTCCTGAGTAATTCTGTACCTAAACCTTGACATTGGAATTTGTCGCTAACTAGCATAGCAAATTCGGCAGCATTATTCTCATGTAGTTTACTTAATCTTCCTACTGCTAAAATTTCCGTTTCTTGAGTTTCGGTATTTTGGTATTCTGCGACTAAAGCCATTTCTCTGTCATAGTCAATAAAGCATATTCGTGTTAGTCGTTCATGGGTAATGCGTTGACTCAATTTAATCAGATGAAAATACCGAAAATAGACACTTTCTTCTGATAGAGTTTGGTGAAATTTTACCATTAATGGTTCGTCTTCAGGACGAATAGGACGAATAGTAATTGGTGTATTATCTGCCAATTTCCAATCACTAATATATTGACTAGGATAGGGACGAATTGCTAATTTTGGTAATTGATGTTCTTCAACATCAGCAGAATGGAGAACTATCCGCGCGTCTAATGCTATTAACCCTCCAGGATTTAGAGGAGTAGGAGGAACAGCTAACAATGGATTTATATCAATTTCTTTAATCCAAGGTTGTTCTACAACTAATTGACTAAATTCTACCATTAATTGTTCAAGGGCAGCAATATCAATACTGTTTCGTCCTCTGACTCCTTGCAAGGCTTTGTAAATTTTGGTTTGTTCCATCATCCGCCGGGCTAGGGTAGTATTGAGAGGAGGAAGGGCAATAGAACTATCTTGAAAAACTTCTACCAATTGTCCTCCAGCACCAAATAATAATACTGGTCCAAATTGCGGATCTAAACTACTACCAATAATCAATTCATAACCATCAGTTTTGATCATTTTTTGTACCATGACACCAAGAAAGTCTTCAGTTTTCGCTTTCTCTTTTACTGATGTTTCAATAGTTTGATAAGCGAGTTTTACAGATTCGGCATTTTGTAGATTTAACTGCACACCACCCACATCAGTTTTATGGGTAATTGTCTGAGAATAAAGTTTTAAAACAACCGGATAACCCAGATTTTCGGCACATTCAACAGCTTTATCTGCACTTTTGGCAATGCAACCAGCAACCACAGGAATACCGTAAGCGGCTAAAATTTCCTTAGATTCAAATTCTGTGAGAATTGTTCTACCTGTGTTTCTTGCTGTTTGAATAATATTCTCAACTATGGCACAATTGCGAGTATTCACATCACAAGTTAAAGTCGGTAAAACCGGAGTTTCATAAATACCGCGCAGGTTATAACTAGACTTCCACATATAACTAAATACCCGCGCTGCTGTATCAGGATAAGAGTATGTGGGAATACCTTCATTGTTAAGAATTTTTTCCCCTTCTGCCACATCTGCACCACCCATCCAACTTGCTAAAATGGGTTTATTTGTCATTTGTGAGTATGGTTTTAATTCTTGGGCAATTTTTGTAGGATCTGTCATCGCTTGGGGTGTTAAAATCACTAATAACCCATCACTATTGGGATCTTTTGCGGCAATTTCTAAGGCTTTTGTATAACGTTGGGGGTCAGCATCTCCTAAAATATCAATTGGGTTGTTATGACTCCATTGTGGGGGTAAAATTTCATTTAAAGAAGTCATTATTTCTGGAGAAATTGCTGCTAATTCTCCCCCACTTTCAATTAATGTATCTGTTGCTAATACTCCTGGTCCACCAGCATTAGTTAAAATCGTCAATCTGGGACCTTGGGGACGGGGTTGTTTTGCTAATACTTCTGACATATCAAATAAATCAGAAATACTATTTACTCGTAATACCCCACAACGCCGAAAAGCTGCATCTAATACAGCGTCACTTCCTGCTAATGATCCTGTGTGAGAAGCGGCTGCTTTGGCTGCGGCTGCGGTACGACCGGCTTTAATGACAATTATCGGTTTTGTTAAAGCAACTTCTCGTGCTGCTGACAGGAAGGAACGGGCATCCCCAATGGATTCCATATAAATTACAATACTTTTTGTATGGGGATCATCACCAAGATAATAAATTAAATCACCCCAATTTATATCTAACATTGAACCGATAGAAATGAAGGCACTAAAACCTACGTTTTCCTGTAAACTCCAGTCCAAAATTGATGTACATAAAGCCCCACTTTGGCTAATAAAACCGACATTTCCAGGTTGCGCTATTTTACTGGCAAAGGTAGCATTTAAACCAGAAATTGGATTCATTACTCCTAAACAATTAGGTCCAATAATTCTAATGTTTCCTCGGTGTGCTTGTTGGAGGATTTCTTGTTCTAAAGCAATACCTTTTTCTCCAGCTTCTTTAAAGCCAGCGGAAATAATTATTGCTCCTTTGACACCGATATCTACACAATCAGATATAATTTTAGGAACTGTTGCTGCTGGTGTGGCAATTACCACTAAATCTATTTTTTCGGGAACATCAAAAATAGTCGGATAAGCTTTAATTCCTAATACGCTATGACGGTGAGGATTAATCGGAAAAACTGTGCCACCAAAGGTATTAGTAATTAAGTTCCAAAGTAAACTCCGTCCCACGCTTCCAGGTTTTTCAGTAGCACCAATTACGGCTACAGTTTTGGGAACAAAGATTGCATCTAATGGGTTTAATCTTTCTGTTTGTAAGATATCATAAGCTTTATCGCCGATTTTTTTAGTAGATGTTTCCATACATCCTCCTGGTAATTGATTTCTATACTCTATTAATAATTTCTACTATTTTGGTTAAAGCTATCCCAATCCCTTTTTCTGCTATTGGTGAAAGACAATATCCTAATTCAAAATTAACTCCTGGGACTGTGACTAACCAAGCTACTGGAGAATAACCATAGAGAGATTTTGTTAAAGCTAAGAGCGATCGCGGATCAGCACTATGTCCTGTTATCATAGTAGATATAGTAGGCAAGATAGATTCTACTTGCACATCTTCTGATTCTGAATTAATACTAGCATCTACAAAAATTGCTAAATTGACATTTGCTAAATTTGCTGCTAATTCTGGAGTCAGTTGGTGGACTGCTAAAGATTGAACATTAGATAGATGCCAAAGATTAATTAAGTTTGCTACTTTTAGACCAATACCATCATCACTCCGTAATTCATTTCCATAACCAATCACTATTGCAGTTCCCGTCATTTTTATTTACCTTTTGTAATCAATTGTAAATGTGATTATGACTTGAATTATAATCTCCCTGAGATTTATTGTTTACCTTGAAACTACTAGATAAATTTGAGGAACTTGTGAGGAAACACAAACACACTAAACACAAACTTATGTGAACATAGCATTTATTTTTTGGCTTATTCGTTATATTATTAATGAAGGTGGTGTCAATCAACCCATTCAAAAATTTAGATAAGTTGTGAAGCTGTTCTATGCCTGAAGCGAATTTTCAACAGCCAATTAATAGTGCTGCTAAGATTGTAGAAAAATATGCAGTGGGAAAACGAGACTTTGAAAGAGCAGAATTAGGTAATGCTGATTTACCAAGTTTGGATTTAAAAGGTTCTAATTTTAGTTATGCTGATTTGAGTACAGCTAACCTCAGTGATACAAATCTGCGAGGATGTGATTTGAGTTTTGCTGATTTAAGTGAAGCCAATTTACAAAATGCAGATTTGCGAGGTGCGATGTTGTTTTCTGCGAACTTGCGTAATGCTAATTTACAGGGGACACATTTAGAAAAAGCAGATTGTGATCATAACACCAATTTTCCACCAAATTTTGACATAGTTCAAGCAGGTGTAAACATAAGTGATGAATCTGTATAGATACTGATGCGGCTTGATTAGCCGCTTATTATTTATACCGATATTTTATGAAAAGACACTTTTATTCTATTGTATCACTTGACAATTAAAATAGCACATTTTATCAATTTTTGCAAATTTTAATTTTATAGCTTAATTTTTTCCTGGAAATACTTTAGTTAAATCTAAATTTAATTCCGGGAAAAATGGTAATTTTACAACCTCGTTAGGCAATAAAATAGATTTGTGACGATAACCAAATTTACCTTGTAAATCTTGATATGGGTCACTGTAGCATTCTAAATAATAATCTACTAAGTTAAATATCCAATAATTAGAAATACCAGATTCTGTATATAGAGTTAATTTAACTTCTTGGTCATATTTTAAAGATGAATCAGCAACTTCAATTATAAGTAAAATATCAGATGCAGTAGGATGATTTAAAAAATAATCATCAAGTGTATTTTTAACGATAGCTAAATCTGGTTCTGGTTCACTATCATTATTAATGATAATTGGTTCTTGTCCCCTGAGAGTTACTTCTGCACCTATTAATTTAAATAACTCTCTATATAAACGAGTATTACAAACAGAATGGGCTTTACCTTTTGCAGCCATGTTGATAATTTCACCTTTCATTAATTCAACTCTATCATCTTCCGTGAAGAAGCCAATGTCTGCTAGATGGTGATATTCCGTTATAGTGAAGCGTTTAGCAGTAGTAAGAGTCATAAAATTTGGGTAATATGATTTTAGCTTAGATTATATCATAACAATTTACGCGAAATTAATTTGGTGCGATCGCCCTATTTATTAGTATTATATTTATAAGATTGTCCCATCAACATTTAACTGATTAATTTTTATAGGGAGTTCTAGATAATTACCAAGATTGTGCTGAATACGAGCATCTATTTCCGTTTGTAAATCAACAATGAGTTTGTTAACAGCTAAAGAACCATTTTGATAGAAAAAATAGCCAACCAAGGAAACAACACCGACAATTTGCACAACAAAGAGTACAATCAGCATTCGCCTTAATGGTGCTGTTGCCAAATTTTTTAAAATCCACTGCTGACGAATCCGGGAATTCATGTTGTCAAATGTTATTAATTTTTATATTGCTTTTTGCTAACAGTTTACCAGTGTAGCAACAAGTATACAAATAAAACAAATTTTCTTTTTTCTATCTAAGTATATTTATTCTGTAAACAGTCATTTTTAACATTACTTAACCAAACCAATCATAAACGAAATAAATTCCTAACAAAATATGAGAAAAATAAGTTTATTTATTGCCACCAGCCTGGACGGATATATTGCTAGTAAGTCAGGTGAAGTAGATTGGTTATTTACTGATCAAGATTATGGTTATTCTGAATTTTTTAACAAAATAGATACATTAATTATGGGCAATAAAACATACCAGCAAATACTAGGTTTTGGTGAATATCCATATCCAGGTAAAGAAGCGTTTGTTTTTTCAAAAACGCGACATGGAGAACAAGATGATAATGTCGAATTTGTGGGGAAAGATTTAGATAATTTTGTCAGTAAATTACGTGAAACTAGTGGTAATGATATTTGGCTGGTGGGAGGTTCACAGGTAATCAACTATTTTATCGAAAATAGGTTTTTAGATGAAATTATTATCGCCATTCATCCAATTATTTTAGGTGAGGGTATTCCTTTATTTTACAATAATCCCAGGATCAAAAAAACATTAAATCTCATAGATGTTAAAACTTACGATTCTGGATTATTACAAGTTTCTTATCATGTGAAGTCATATATAGCAGTATGCACTTGAATGAGATACAGTCATAAGCCCCCTCTTCGCTTGCGGGGGTTGGGGGTGGGGTTCTTGTATTTCACTCAACCAATAACCGCTATATACCCGACTTATATTTCAAAAATCAAATATTAGTCCTATATGAGAAAAAGCAGATTTACGAAAAACAAAGTTGTTTTTTAAAATTGACAGAGAACTCATTGAGAAAAAGCAGACAATCGTAACACCTATTTTCCCAAAGAACAGATTTTAACCTACTACAAACAGGTATATATTCCCTAAGAGTGAAATAGCTGATTCTAGCTATATCAACAGCAAGATGAAATATTTAAAAAAAGCACTGATGATAACTAACAGAGAACTACTTTATTTGTGCTGTTGTTAAGGATCTGCAAATGTGCTTTTAATTCCCAGAATTACCACATGGTTTTGGCAACAGCGCGGACTTTAGCAAATGTAAAGTAATAACGAAATCTCATGAACACAATATACAGAGAGTATAAAATTGTTTCCCGGTTACTGGCAGTCCTACTGTCTGCATTACTAACAGTACCTTTGCTGACTAGCTGCGGCGGAGGTAATCGCACAGCTACACGACCACCAGTTGATGACACCATCAGCGGTAGAAATGTGACTAATATTAACCCCGCCAACCAACCTGAAGCGAAAAAGGGTTTGTCCACAGGGCAGAAAGTAGGAATTTTAGCAGGTGCAGCCGCACTTTACTATCTCTACAACCAACATAAAAATGCTCAAGGAGAAGGACCAAAGGGTAAATATTACCTTTCCAAGAACGGGCGCGTATATTACCGGGATTCTGAAAACCGCGCTCACTGGGTAACTCCGCCACCTGAAGGAATTCGAGTTCCGGAATCGGAAGCTCAAAAATACCGAGACTATCAAGGCTATAACAACCGTGCCACAGGTCGTGATCTAACTGGCATAACTTCAAGTCCAGCCCCAGCAATTTAGATGGAGAGCAATAATGGTAAATAACTTTTTACGAAAAGCTAAAGATTTTCTATTGGGGTCAAATGAATCGGAGCAAGATACCGAATATCGCGGTGATGTCCGTCCAGCCAGCGAAGACCCCTATGGCGACCCCGCAGATATAGCCTCTTATGGTGATGTCCGTCCAGCCAGTGAAGACCCCTATGGCGACCCCGCAGATGAGGAATACCGACGTTAAGACCTCTGAGAAAAACCTTTCTCCTTGGAGGAGAGAAGTTTTTCTCAGACTTTTTACCGCTTCACTAATTACGGCAAATTTGATTAACTATAGTGCCATTTTTGTCCACTAATTCTATTAGTAAAGGCATTTGTCCCATGGCATGAGTTGAACAACTTAAACAAGGATCAAAAGCCCGAATACCAGCCTCTACACGGTTTAACATTCCTTCTTTTATTTGATCACCTTGGACAAAATGACGGGCAATTTGGGCAACGGTGCGATTCATTGCTAGGTTATTTTGACCAGTAGCAATAATCAAATTCACCTTTAACATTAAACCATTTTCATCAACTTGATAATGATGGAATAATGTCCCTCTTGGTGCTTCACTTACACCGACAGCTTCTAGGCAATTAATCCCAGCTTTTGCACGGATACGAGTTGATAGAATATCAGGATCATCAAGGATAATTTCTATGTGTTCAATTGAAGCCAAAATTTCAATTAACCGCGCATTGTGATAGGTCCAACGCGATACATTCCACTATCTAAACGACAATGATCACTACTATCAGGAAAGCCTAAAGGACGATAGTAGTGAGATTTCAAATAAGAATCTGTTTGAACGGCTTCACCGAGAAATTCATGATAGTTATTAGCATCAAGTTTATCAGCAACAATGTTTCCTGCACTATCAACAAAACGGATATGTCCATCATAGGTTTCCCATAAACCTTCAGGACTGACTAAACCCATAAATAAACTAGGGAAATTACCAAAGGTTTGAGCTTCTTTTTCATAAACTTTTAATAAACCTTTAAATAACTCTATGGCATTAATTACAGTGGCTTTGGCTTCAGGAATTCGTTGTTGAATGTGAGTACGATTTTCTTCAGTTAAAGGGTCACTAACTCCACCGGGAACAGACCAGGAAGGATGGATTTTTTTACCTCCTAATAATTCAATGATTTCTTGTCCAAATTGCCGTAATCGAATTCCACCTCTAGCTAATTCTGGGTCAGCAGCAATTAATCCAAATACGTTGCGGTTAGCTGGTTCACTATCCATGCCTAATAATAGGTCTGGTGCGCTGAGGTGAAAGAAGCTGAGGGCATGGGATTGGACAATTTGACCCAAATTCATCAAACGCCGTAATTGAGAGGCTGTTTTGGGAATTGTGACAGCCAGTATTTTGTCCCCTGTTTTTGCTGATGCTAACAAGTGACTGACTGGACAAATACCGCAAATTCTCGCCGTAATTCCTGGCATTTCTGGAAACGGACGACCGACACAAAATTTTTCAAACCCGCGAAATTCAGTTACATGAAACCGGGCATCATTTACTTGACCTTCATCATCTAAATAAATGCTAATTTTGGCGTGTCCTTCAATGCGAGTAACCGGATCAATAACAATTGTTTTCATAATTAGTTGTTGTTAAATTGGCGGTTAGTTAAATCGGCGGTTAGAAACCGCATCTACACAGGCAAAACCCACCTTCGTTGGTTACAAATTTTTAATTTTTCTTGAGTCCGCGGAGGCGGACTTTGTTCGTGTAGCCGCGATTTCCAATCGCCAGGATTTTTGATAAATTACGAATCATACATCCTAGATTCTGCGGCTTCTGGGTACTCATCACAGTATTCTTCAAAAGCTGTTTTTAAGGGTTTCTTAGCACGTTGGTGAGCCATTTCCGCTTGAATTTCCTCTACTGCATCCCAAGCTGCGGCAGATTCGGAGGAATTAGTACCTTTCTCAGCAGAAACAAGACGAGCTTTTTTAATTTCATGCTGTAATTCTTCTTCTAAGAAAAATGAGCGGGGTTTTTCTAAACAACTACTCCGAGCTAAGATGTCAGTAAGTGAGATTATTCCTAATAGTTCACCACTAATTACGGGCGCACGACGAAGATGATGATTAGCAAATAATCTGGCTACATATTCTAAACCTAATTCTGGATTGACAACAATACAAGGTTTAGTCATAATTTCATAAACACGGACTTCATTGGGATCTTTTCCGTAGGCTATGACCTTATAAACAATATCGCTTTCTGTAATCATGCCATAAGCATCTTGTTCATGGCGACGATCTACAATTAATGCTCTCCAGTCTCTAGATCTCATTAAATCAACTGCTTCTTTGACTGTGGCTGAACTGCGAATCATGGCCACATCTTTAGTCATTACATCTGCTGCTGTTAACATAATTCACCTTTAGGAGAATTGACAATTTACAATTGATAATTGACAATGGAATTAACCAAATTTAATCATGTTTCGTCCATCCATAGCAGGTTTTTCTCCTCTTAATAAGGGTTCAATTGTAGCCTTAATTCGGGGGGCTGAAGGAGGACAACCAGGTAAATAAATATCAACATCTACTACCTTATGTACAGGGACAACTCTATCTAATAAAGGGGGAACAATACCTGGTGAATTGGGAATTTGTTGATTAATATCCGCTTCTTGAACATAAGCTAATTGTAAAGCTGGTTCAGCACCACCGGACAGATTCCGTAAAGCGGTAACATTACCAGTGACAGCACAATCTCCGAAAGAAATTATGGTTTTAGTTCGTTTTCTAATTTTGTGAATTAATTCTAGATGTTCTTCATTAGCTATAGCCCCTTCAACTAATACTACATCTACACCTTCTGGATATTCTTTAATATCAGCAATGGGACTATAAACTATATCTACTTGTGCCGCTAAATCTATTAACCATTCATCCAAATCTAGGAATGACATATGACAGCCAGAACACCCACCTAACCACACTGTTGCTAATTTAATTTTAGTCATATTTTTCAGATTTAATTTTATTAAACACAGGCAAAACTCATGTATTTCTCCCTCTGTACCTCTGCGCCTCTGCGTGAGATACCAGATATTAAAAATTCCATTGTTTTTTAGTTCTTGCAGTTACTAAAAAGTCAATTTTACCGCGATCATGTACCATTTCGCTAACACTTGAACCTTTATCAAATAGCGCACCTGTAGGACAGGCATTCACACATTTACCACAGGAAGTACAAGTTTGAGATGTTCCCCAAGGCTGATTCAAATCAGTAATAACGTGAGATTTTGATCCTCTTCCTGCCATATCCCAAGTATGTGCGCCTTCGATTTCATCACATACCCGCACACAGCGAGTACACAACACACAACGATTATGATCTATGCCAAAAAGATGATGAGAAGTATCAACAGGACGTTGAGGATTTTGATATTCTAACCGCACATGATCCATGCCCATTTCTATGGCTAAATCTTGTAATTCACAATTACTATTAGCAACACAAACTGAGCAAATATGATTACCTTCAGCAAATAGCATTTCTACAATTGTCCGACGGTATTTTTGTAAGCGATCGCTATTTGTATTTACCTCCATTCCTTCTGCAACTTTAGTTACACAAGCAGGTTGTAATTTATTACTTCCAGCAATTTCTACCAAACATAACCGACAAGCACCCACTTCTCCTACACCTTCTAAATGGCATAATGTAGGAATATGAATACCAGCTTCCTGCGCTGCTTCTAGTAATGTTTCATCCTCACAAGCGCTTACAAGTTCGCCATTTATTGTTAATGTTTTTACAGTCATAATAATTTGGTAATTGGTAATTGGTAATTCTTAATCCTGTAAATCCTTAAATCCTGGAAATCCTGATTCAGACAGTTTCCCTAACTAACACTAAATACTCATCATGAAAATAACGCAAAGTGCTAAAAACTGGATTTGGTGCAGACTGTCCTAAACCACATAAACTTGTGTGTTTCACCATATCGCACAATTCCTCCAACAAATCCAAATCAACCCGTGAACCTTCCCCATTACTAATCTTTGTTAATAAACCGTGTAATTGCACAGTTCCCACTCGACAAGGAATGCACTTACCACAAGATTCATCCATGCAAAATTCCATGAAAAACCGGGCAACATCTACCATATTTGTGGTTTGATCCATGACAATCATTCCACCTGAACCCATCATTGAACCTAACGCACTTAATGATTCATAATCTACAGGTGTAGCAAAAGCTGACGCAGGAATACATCCCCCAGAAGGACCGCCAGTTTGTACTGCTTTAGCAATACCACTATTGGGAACACCTCCGCCCATTTCCTCGACAATTTCTTGTAATGATGTTCCCATTGGGACTTCAATTAAACCCGTATTGCGGATGTTTCCAGCTAATGCAAATACCTTTGTACCTTTACTTTTACCAGTGCCAATATTAGCAAACCACTCAGCACCTTTACGAACAATTGGCGCGATATTTGCAAAGGTTTCCACGTTGTTAATTAATGTTGGATAGCCCCATAAACCGGACTCAGCAGGGTATGGGGGACGGGGATGAGGGACACCACGTTTACCTTCAATCGAAGCCATTAACGCCGTTTCTTCGCCGCACACATAAGCCCCTGCACCAATGCGGATTTCGACTTTAAAATCAAAGGGAGAATCAAAGATTTGTGAACCTAGAAGTCCTAAGCGTTGGGCTTGACGAATGGCCGTTTCTAGACGTTTAATAGCAATGGGATATTCGGCTCTAACATAAATATAGCCTTGATTTGCCCCAATGGAGTAGGCTGCGATCGCCATCCCTTCTAAAACCCGATGAGGATCACTTTCTAATACACTGCGATCCATAAATGCACCAGGATCACCTTCATCAGCATTGCAGATCACAAACTTTTTATCACCGGGGGATTTTGCTACTGTTCCCCATTTCAAACCCGTGGGATAACCAGCCCCTCCCCGTCCCCGTAAACCGCTTTTAGTAATGGTTTCCACTACCTGACTGGGTTTCATTTCTCGCAGCACTTGGTAAAGGGCTTGATAACCATCAGCCGCAATGTAAGCTTGAATGCGTTCGGGGTCAATTTTGCCGCTATTTTCCAAAACAATCGGGAATTGACGGGTAAAAAATGGCTGATTTAAATCACCCTGTTGTAAATTTGTGACTTCTCCATTTACCCCCGCAATAATTTCTGCTGTATGATCTGGGGTAACTTTTTCATACAACTTTGATTCCGTAGGATGTTCTGGAGTATCCACCTGTACCAATGGTCCTTGACAGCACAAACGCATACAACCCACACCATAAACCTGCACAATATCTTGTAAACCCGCAGCTTTCACTGATGATTCTAAATTATCTTTGACAGCTTGGGAGTTAGAAGACAGACAACCCGCAGCGGTACAACAGCGAATCTGCACAGATTTCTGTTGAGAGCGTTCTTTTTGAGCAATTTCTAATAATTCATTTAGTTCCATTTTGCAGCCATTCTCCCACTTTTTCAGATACTGATTCTGGAGTTTGATCACCTAAAACAGCGCCGTCAAACACCACCGCTGGGGCGATTCCACAAGCCCCCAAACATCTAGCCGTCATTAAAGAAATTTGACCATCTGGTGTGGTTTCTCCTGCGTGAATATGCGTAAACTGCTCCAACTTGGTTAAGATAGTCTGTGAGCCTTTGACATAACAAGCTGTACCCGTACACACCACACAGTTATGTTTACCTTTGGGTGCTAGGGAAAACAAATGATAAAAGGTAGCTACCCCATAAACCTGACTAGGTGGTAATTTCAGGCTATGAGAAATATACAGCAATAAATCCAGTTCTAAATAACCAAATAGTTCAGAAGCGCGATGGAGAATTTCAATAAGTGCATCTTGCTGATATTGATGACGCTTAATAGTTGCATCCAACATCTTCAAGCGTTTATCTCCGCTAGGATGGGTTAAAGGAGGTGAAACTGATGTTTTCATATTGTTTCTACTTCAAAGAAATAGCTCTTGAGTACATAATATGCAAAATCTAAATAAAAGAATCTCGGCGTTGCTAATTTTAGGGATGAAAATAATTTTGCATACGTTCAAGACCTTTGTAGAGACGTTCCATGGAACGTCTCTACCTCCAAAAATCATACGCCAATTCAGCAACGCCAAAATTTTGTAGGTTTCGGCTGTGGGGGCGATAGCGAAGCGCTCCGTAGGAATCGCTTGGTCAACAGCTTGTGGTAAATTTTGTAGTTGTCTGAATCAGGATTTAAGGATTTACAGGATTAATCCTCAAATCCCAAGTTGTGTTACGGGTAGATTAGAATTTTGTAGGTTTCGGCTGTGGGGGCGATCGCTTGGTCTACGGCTTGTGGTAAATTTTGTAGGGGATAGCGATCGCTAATCAAGGCTTTAACATCAATGCGGCGATTAAATACTATGTCCGCAGATAGACTTTGCAGACGGTAGGATGAGCTATAACTACCCATCAAGTCTATTTCC
>JANMGZ010000015.1:0-3476 GCA_031374905.1 Dolichospermum sp. OTE_70_metabat_362_sub | reverse complement strand
TTTTTTGGAGTAGAACTAACCTGATTTGTAAAGGTGGCTTGAAGTTACACCGCTACAGTAGCGCCCAAAGAGAAAATAATTTAATTTCTGATGGCCAATGATGGTTAAAAATGCCGTAAAATTACTGAAATAAATGTCTGTGGCAACTATGACTTATCAACCTATTATGGATAACTATAATAGAGTCGTTTGTTGCTTTAATATCAGCAGGAATTTACCCATCACCCTCATGTCTGTTACTATCTGATGTCTGGTCCCTCGCTAAGAAGCTCAATACTAGGCTCACAAGAAAATTTTTCAATGGCTAACGCCACGCTATCAGTTTGAAGAGATTAAGGAAAATTAAAGCATAATGACTGAAACTGCAACTGCCCCACTAACTGGAAAAACATTGTTGGCGAAAGTTAAAGAACTTTCAAATTTACCACGTCGGGAAAGAGCAAAGCAATGTGGTTATTACACCGTTACCAAAAATAGTCAGGTTCGGGTTAATTTAACAGATTTTTATGATGCTTTGCTCTCAGCTAGAGGCATTCCTCTCAGCCCAGAAGAACCCAAAGATGGACGTGGACGCGAACCGACATATCGGGTCAGCGTACATCAAAATGGTCAAATTGTGATTGGTGCAACTTACACCAAGGCAATGAACTTAAAGCCTGGTGATGAATTTGAAATTAAACTAGGTTACAAACATATTCACTTGATTCAACTTGGTGAAAGTGATAAACAATTAACCCCATCTGATGATGATGCTGATGAAGCAGACGCAGAAGAATAAATTTTTTCACCTATTAGGGCTAAATTGTCAGTGAATGCTGAAAAATTTATCCCTAAAGCTACCGCTAATTAGTAGTTGTAGTTAAATAATTTCAGTGGCATAAGACATAAAAAACGTTTTGGCCTCTTCCATAAGCCACAAATTCTAGTAGAGTCTTGATTATTGATCAAGAAATCTATTGTTGCGGGAAGTTAGCCCTGTTTTTTATGTCTATTGCACTGTCATTTTCAGAGCCATCGTTCCATATTTTGCTGGAGTTTCTCAAAGATACACCAGTGCTTTTGGTCGTGGCTTTTTTTATTGTTTGGATAGGTTGCTGGTTGCCATTAGTAGCAATTTTAGCCATTACCTTTAATTGGCAAATACACAAATCTTTGCAACCAGAGCAAAAAATTCCCTTATTGGTATCTCTCTATTTATTAGTCCCTTTAATTCTCTGGGGATTTCAATGGTTGAAATTAGGTTCTTTCCCTGATTATGGATTAGTAGGGAAAAGTTCCATTTTTGGTTCTTTACTTCTAGGTTTTGGCTTGGGCATTTTCAGTCTAGCTATCGGATTTTTTGGGCAAATTTGCGCCGGTTGGTGCTATTTAGAAAAATCTAATATCAAGTTAATACCATCTAGTTTATTGACAATTTCCCTAGTGGCTTTGTTTGTTGGGGGCATCGAAGAACTTGTATTTCGGGGCTTTTTATTGACTAAGTTAGAACAAAATTATTCAATTTGGTTAGCTGCAATTATTTCTAGCTCTATTTTTTCTGTCTTACATTTGGCATGGGAACAAAAAGAAACTATTCCTCAACTGCCTGGATTATGGCTAATGGGTATGGTCTTAGTATTAGCCAGATTAGCTGATGGTAATAGTTTAGGAATAGCTTGGGGACTTCATGCAGGTTGGGTATGGGCGATCGCTACTATAGATACGGTAGGATTAATTACCTACACAGATAAAGTTTCTGCATGGGTGACAGGTATCAATAAAAAACCCCTCTCGGGGTTAACAGGGATTATGTGTGTTTTGGCGACGGGAGGTGTGCTTTTAGGGATATCTGTGATTGTTAAGTAATATTTCCTCACGCAGAGGCGCAGAGGCGGAGAGAGGAGGAAGAGGTGAGAGGTTACTTGGTTGTGGTTAAGAATTGCCGTAAGCTGACTAAACTTAGGGTTTGTCCTAGGTTTAGGGGTAACATGGATATGCCTTCTAAGCGGGATTGTATCCAACCTTCACCCCAGTACCATTCGTGAAAGCCATCAATGCCTCCACTGAGTAGTAAGCGTAAACAATTGGGTTTAACTACGTCTACTCGATGATGAATGGATATAGGTCCTGTACAAGTGGTGAATTCAAATCCTGGTGGTAATTTTGGGGGCATTTCCGGGGGGAAACTTTGCCCTAATAGCCATTTTTTTAGTTGTGCAGGATGCAAAATACTGTCATGAATGGCATCGGCTGATGCTGCTATTTCAATGCGGATTTGGCTTTGTTGAAATCTTCCTAGCATAGTAATTTGGTGATTGGTGATTGGATAATAATTTTCTTTCTTCTTCCTCCTAACTCCTAACTCCTAACTCCTAACTCCTAACTCCTGACTCCTGACTCCTAACTCCTGACTCCTGACTCGAAACAACTTAGAATATAAAAGTCACCTTGTAAAGAATTGTAAGGTTTTTCATGGCAGATCAATTAATTCGTGCCACTGCGGCCGATGGTGGGATTAAAGCTGTAGGTGTAATTACTACCCGGTTAACGGAAGAAGCTAGACAACGCCATAAACTATCTTATGTGGCAACAGCAGCTTTGGGAAGAACTATGGCTGCGGGTTTGTTAATGGCTTCGAGTATGAAACGGTTAGGATCTAGGGTGAATGTTCGAGTTAAGGGCGATGGTCCTTTGGGTGGTATATTGGCAGATGCGGGCTTAGATGGCACTGTTAGGGGTTATGTCGGTAATCCCTCTGTGGAGTTGCCACCCAATGATCAGGGTAAACTAGATGTTGGCGGGGCTGTGGGTACAGGCTTTCTTTATGTAGTCCGCGATATTGGCTATGGCTTTCCTTACTCTAGTACCGTAGAACTTGTTTCTGGAGAAATAGGTGACGATATTGCTCACTATTTAGCAAGTTCTGAACAAACTCCTTCCGCTTTAGTTTTGGGTGTATTTGTGGGAGAACAGGGTGTAACCGCAGCCGGAGGCATATTGATACAAGTATTACCGAAAGCGGCTAGGGATGAAGAGTTAGTGGCTAAATTAGAATCAAGGGTTTCGGCTTTATCCGGATTTACGCCATTACTCCAAGCAGGTAAAACACTGACAGAAATTTTTAACGATTTGTTAGGAGATATGGGATTGAACATATTTCCCGAAAGTCAGATGTTACGCTTTCATTGTGGCTGCTCTTTTGATCGGGTGCTTGGGGCTTTGAAAATATTGGGAGAAGCTGAACTACAAGACATGATTATGAAAGATGATGGTGCAGAAGCAACTTGTGACTTTTGCGGTAATATTTATCAAGCAAGTAGTGATGATTTAACTCAGTTAATTGGAGATTTGCAAAGAGAATCTGCAATTTCTGGTTAATGTAATCAGTCACACCCAAACCAAAAAACAGTAATGTTATTGATGGGAGTGGTGAATGCCAAGGGTGGATTTTTCTAGATGGGAAAGTTAGGATAGATAATTTTATGTTTGCTATCCTA
>JANMGZ010000157.1:0-8241 GCA_031374905.1 Dolichospermum sp. OTE_70_metabat_362_sub | reverse complement strand
AATGATAGTCATCTAAACAGATAACTGTCATGAATTCTTCGCCAAATAAATCAATTAACCGACGTAAAAATGTAGACTTACCGCATCCAGAGTCTCCGGCTACTCCAATTAGTACCACGCGTTCCGGCTTAGTCATAAATTCCCTCTAAATACTAAATGTGTCAATCAATAATTTTTCTCACAGCAGATTTTGAATCCAGGAGCTTACCCCAACGGTATCGTCCTACGTTCTGGCTATCCAGCATAACGATGACAGATTTAAACAAATAACTTATACGCCTATAGCAGTTACTCGTCCTAATTAGCCTAATTTTATCGCTGGTAAGTATTTAATCTTAGTGTTGCACTAGATTTTAACAGAAGGGGGTGTACTCTCACAAGATTTACCTTGAGAAAGAATCTAGTTCCCTAGCAATTATCTGTTTAACATTCTGCCACAGATGATACAGTTTTTTCAAAAGAAAAAAGGAGTCAGCACTTCAGCAAGCTTAGTGACTATTCACGAGTCATAAATCAAGGGAAAAAACGGAGAAACTATGTTAGCGCACTATCATGGTAGAATAAATGAGTTGGTTTTAGTTCAATAACCTAATAAAGCTATAATATGCTCTTTAGGGATATTTTCACCAATGGAAGGGCTTTTCCTCAAACCCAGAATTTTTGCAGGATCAATATGCAGTAAAATGTTTGATCCACAAGCCTAAAACTATGTAGTTCAGGAAAAAAGATTAAAGTGATTCACTATTAACATTCTCGCAAAGACTTATCCTCTAATTTAGAAGGTGAACAGGTGTGTTTTTTACCATACCTACTGGTCTTGGGCGAGTGTACTCAGCAAGGCATCATTATAAATGATGTCATTTTCCCAGATGGCCAGTTTTGTGATCCGAAAATCCGGTAAACTAAAGCTCACATCAGGATGGGAATGATTTTTTTGATAAACGGTTAAGTAAATATCGGAGTGGTAGAAGGAATGTACAATCAAGGTGCTGTTGAGGGTGCTGCCAATATAGAATCAGGTAGCCGCGTCTTCGTTTACGAAGTTATAGGTGTGCGTCAGAGTGAAGAATCTGATCAAACCAACTACCCAATTCGTAAAAGTGGCAGTGTATTCATCAGAGTACCTTACAACCGCATGAATCAAGAAATGCGACGGATCACTCGCCTGGGCGGTAAAATTGTTAGTATCCAACCTGTTACAGCTTTAGAGTTAGTCAACGGTAAAGTTGAATTGGCAACTGCTGACATTGCAGTTAACGCAGAAGTTAAAGCTGATGTGAATGCTAAAAACGAGGAACATGGTAAAACAACACCTGTGACTAATGCTAGTGAAGCTAAAGGCTTTGCTAAATCACCAGCTAAGGAGAAAAAAGGCAACACCATGACTCAAGCAAAAGCCAAAAAAGATGCTCATGCTGATGTTCCTGTGAACATTTATCGTCCTAATGCTCCGTTTATTGGTAAGTGTATTTCTAATGAAACCTTAGTTAAAGAGGGCGGAATTGGGATTGTTCAACATCTCAAGTTTGACCTATCGGCTGGCAACTTGCGGTATTTAGAAGGTCAAAGTATCGGGATTATTCCCCCTGGCGTAGATAAAAACGGTAAGCCTGAAAAACTCAGATTATACTCAATTGCTTCTACTCGTCACGGTGACAATCTCGATGATAAAACAATATCCCTTTGTGTTCGTCAGTTAGAGTATAAGCATCCAGAAACTGGTGAAACAGTTTACGGTGTTTGTTCTACCTATTTGACCAAAATTAAGCCAGGTGATGACGTAAAAATCACTGGTCCTGTTGGTAAGGAAATGTTGTTACCTGAAGATCCTGAAGCTAATGTGATTATGTTAGCAACAGGTACAGGGATTGCGCCAATGCGGACTTACCTGTGGCGGATGTTTAAGGATGCAGAAAGAAAAGCTAACCCAGAATATCAATTTAAAGGATTTTCTTGGTTGTTGTTTGGTGTACCAACATCTCCCAATATTCTTTACAAAGAAGAATTGGAAGCAATGCAAGAGAAGTATCCAGAAAACTTCCGTCTCACCTATGCTATCAGCCGGGAACAAAATAACCCCGCAGGTGGCAGAATGTACATCCAAGACCGAGTGGCGGAACACGCGGATCAATTGTGGCAGTTGATTAAAAACGAAAAAACCCACACTTACATCTGCGGTTTGCGCGGTATGGAAGATGGCATTGATGCGGCTTTAAGTGCTGCTGCGGCCAAAGAAGGTGTAGTTTGGAGTGATTACCAAAAAGACCTCAAGAAAGCTCACCGCTGGCACGTAGAAACATACTAATTTGGTCATTGGTTAGTGGTCAGTGGTCATTGGTCATTCGACAAATAACATAGGATAATTAGTAGGTAGGGCTTATGGCTCTGCCTACAATTGTTTTATATAAATTTAATGTGGGTGCAAAATCTGTGGCTGTCAAATTAGGAATACTTGGATTAGGTACGGTAGGAACGGGGACAGTACAACTGTTGCAAGATCAGGTAAGTCGTCATCCACTGTTACAGGAAGTGGAAATATATCGGGTGGGTGTGCGATCGCTCACTAAACCCCGGTCTGTAGAATTATCATCAGAGGTGATAACTACGGATTTAGAGGCAATTGTTAATGATCCAGCCGTAGATATAGTTGTCGAGTTGATGGGGGGATTAGAACCTGCACGCACATTAATACTGACAGCTATTAACAATGGTAAGCACGTAGTTACCGCCAATAAAGCCGTAATTTCTCGATTTGGTGGGGAAATATTCACCGCAGCTAATCAAGCAGGTGTTTATGTCATGCTAGAAGCTGCCGTTGGTGGCGGTATTCCTGTAATTCAACCCCTCAAGCAATCTTTAAGCGTTAACCGCATTAATGCTATCATGGGGATTGTCAATGGCACAACCAACTATATCCTCACCAGGATGCAAACAGAAGGTAGTGAATTTGATGATGTCTTAGCAGATGCTCAGAAACTGGGTTATGCTGAAGCCGACCCCACAGCGGATGTTGATGGTTTAGATGCCGGAGATAAAATTGCTATTTTGGCATCTTTAGGGTTTGATGGGCGAATTAACCGGGAAGATGTCCATTGTGAAGGAATTCGCCAAGTTACAAAAACAGATATTGCCTATGCTGCTAAATTAGGATTTGTAATTAAATTATTAGGGATAGCTCAACATTTAGATCAAGATAATTCCCAACTTTCAGTTAGAGTTCATCCTACCCTAGTTCCACAAACTCATCCTTTAGCTAGTATCAACGGTGTTTACAACGCCATTCTTGTGGAAGGAGAACCCATCGGCCAGGTGATGTTATTTGGTCCTGGGGCTGGCGCTGGTGCTACCGCTAGTGCTGTATCATCAGATATATTAAATCTTGTTGCTACCCTAAAAACCAATACAACTAAACCACATCCTCTTTTAGCTTGTAGACATCAACATTACTCGCAAATTACCCCCATTTCTGAATTAGTAACGCGATTTTATGCCCGGTTTCTCAGTAAAGATCAAGCAGGAGTCATTGGCAGATTAGGAACTTGTTTTGGTAATTATGGCGTAAGTTTAGAATCAGTTGTCCAAACTGGCTTTCAGGGAGAACTAGCAGAAATTGTCGTTGTTACCCACGATGTTCGAGAAGGGGAATTTAGACAAGCTTTAGTAGAAATTCAAGCAATGGAATCAATAGACAGTATTCCTAGCGTGTTGCGGGTGCTGTGAATTAATCCCTAAACAGGCGAATAGAATTCGCGTCTACACAGGCAAAACCCACCTTCGTGGGTTAAGAACCTTGATTTATTAGTCCGCGCAGGCGGACTTTGTTTGTGTAGCCGCGAATTTTATTCGCCAGGGCTTTATGATTCAGAAGTGTTTTTACCCACAACTTGGGATTTGAGGGTGGTAATTTCGCCAGATAACTCCTGTCTGCTGGAAGCTTTGAGTAAATAGCGATAGACAAACCACACAGAGTAACCAATCCCAATTAGTTCAAAGGTAGGTGCTACTAAAGGTACATCATTAAGAGCATCTAATACAGCTAATAATACCTTAACTGTAACTATTGCTGTTACTACTAAACCAACACTTACAATAGGCTGCTGATATTGACCAAAAAATTTGCCTACATAGTCTGGTAATGTCCCCAAAAAACCAGAAATTTGTTGTCCGTATTTCAGCCATTGTTCTTGAGACTGCACAGGGGGCTGAAGTTTGGTCAAATTACCGATTTGGGTGTTAATTTCCGGGATAGTTGCTTCTTTGGATGGGGTTTCTTTAAATTCTGGTTCTTGCATTTTCGCTTCCATAATTTTGAAAGTTGAGTTTCTAACTTAGATATTTACAACCAAAAGGCTGTTAATTGATACTTTTACCACTGATAAGGGCGAAAGACTAGAGATTATTGGTTTATCTTACATCTAGAGTTATTCACAAGTATGACAAAACTTTACTCAAAATCTAGTAACATAGGTTGCTATAAGACTCCTATTTGATTTTTGAAATACAGGTAGGGTAGGTCTTGACCACCGTAAAGGGTTTTTAATTGGTATTACCCACTACATTACTTAATATTTTTTAGTTTTAGTAAGCATTATCTACCCTACTAATACCAATTTTATGTAAGGCTGGACAGAATCATGAAATTGATGAATTTATCCGCCTTTATCTGCGTACCCTTTGGGATCTTGCTACATCTGCGTTTATCTGCGGTCAATAATTCTGCAAATCTTAATTCCATGCGGCTTCATCTTAATTTGGTATAAACTACTGAATATTTTTCAGTTATTGTACTTTCCATCATTTTTATAGTTTATGACCACAAATATTGATTTCCTTAGTCACCTTAACCCTAGTCAACGTCAAGCCGTAGAACATTACTGCGGACCATTGCTGGTAGTTGCTGGTGCTGGTTCAGGGAAAACCCGTGCGCTTACTTACCGCATTGCAAACTTAATTCTTAAACATCGTGTTAATCCTGAAAATATCCTCGCGGTGACATTTACTAATAAAGCCGCTAGGGAAATGAAGGAAAGAATCCAAAGGATATTTGCTGAACAATTAGCAATATCGCAACATGGTAAAAAGTTTGATTTGCTGACAGAATATGAACAAAGTTTACTAAAGTCACAGGTTTACCGCACGACTATTAAAGATATGTGGTGTGGAACTTTTCACAGTTTATTCTCTCGGATTTTGCGGTTTGATATCGAAAAATATCAAGATGAAAAAGGGAGAAAATGGAATAAAAACTTTTCTATCTTTGATGAATCTGATGTGCAAAGTGTGGTTAAAGAAATAGTCACCAAAGATTTAAATTTAGATAGTAAAAAATTTGAACCTAAATCTCTTCGCTATGCTATTAGTAATGCTAAAAACCAAGGCTTATCACCCCAGCAATTTGAAAGTGAACAGCCAAATTATCGCGGTAGGGTGATTGCAGATGTCTATAATCGCTATCAAGATAAACTTGCCCAAAATAATGCTTTAGATTTTGATGATTTAATCTTAATCCCTACCAGATTGTTTCAACAAAACGAGCAGGTTTTAGGTTATTGGCATCGCAAATTCTGTCATGTTCTCGTTGATGAATATCAAGATACCAACCGAACTCAATATGATTTAATTCAGCTTTTAGTCACAAATGATGAAAAGCGTAAAAGTGAATGGACATGGCAAAATCGGTCTGTGTTTGTTGTCGGTGATGCTGACCAGTCAATTTACAGTTTTAGAATGGCAGATTTTACTATTTTGCTAGAATTTCAGGAAAATTTTGGCGATGGTTTAGCAGATGATGATACTCGTTCTATGGTGAAATTAGAAGAAAATTATCGCTCATGTGAAAACATTCTCCAAGCTGCTAATGAATTAATTGAAAATAACACTCAACGCATTGATAAAATTCTCAAAGCTACAAGAGAACCAGGGGAAGCAATTTATTGTCATAAAGCTGATGAAGAAATGGCAGAAGCAGCTTTTGTAATTAATCAAATTAGAAATTTAGAACATCAACACCCGGAGTTAAATTGGGGTAATTTTGCGATTTTATATCGAACTAATGCTCAATCTCGACCTTTTGAAGAATTATTAGTTAAATATCAAATTCCTTATACGGTTGTGGGAGGAATGAAGTTTTATGATCGCAAAGAAATTAAAGATGCTGTGGCATATTTGAGAGCGATTAATAACCCAGCCGATACTGTAAGTTTATTACGAGTTATCAATACACCTCGGCGAGGAATTGGTAAAGCTACTGTTGATGCTTTGGTAAATGCTTCCCAGCAATTAGGGACAACTTTATGGGAAATATTAAGTGATGAAACATCTGTAAATACTTTAGCAGGTCGTTCGGCAAAAGCTGTAAATCATTTTGCTGCGATGATTCAAAATCGTCAAGAACAAATTAAAGTAGTTCCCGGTTCGGAAATTTTACAAGGGATTTTAGAGGATTCTGGTTATATTAAGGAATTGCAAGATCAAGCAACAGATGAAGCTGATAATAGAATTAGTAACGTCAATGAATTGCATAACGCTATGTTGCAATTTCAAGAAGAAAATGCCGGAGAAGATATTTCTTTACAGGCATTTTTGCAAAGTGCGGCTTTGAGTTCTGATTTAGATAATTTAAAAGAAGGACAAACAGCGGTTTCGTTAATGACTTTACACGCTTCTAAAGGGTTGGAGTTTCCGGTTGTCTTTTTGGTGGGATTAGAACAGGGACTTTTTCCGGGTTATCGTTCTTTACAAGATCCTTCATTATTAGAAGAAGAACGGCGTTTGTGTTATGTTGGCATTACTCGCGCTCAAGAAAGGTTGTTTTTATCTCATGCGAGAGAACGGCGTTTATATGGGTCTAGAGAACCAGCAATGCGATCGCAATTTCTCGATGAATTACCAGCAGAATTACTAACTACGCAAAATAAAGTTACTCGGAGTTTAACTAAAACCACCTCTGCAACCCCCAGTCAACAAAGCAATTCTGGAATTTGGCAAGTAGGTGATAGAGTCTTACACAAGTCCTTTGGGATTGGGGAAATTACCCACGTCTTCGGAGAGGGAAATAAGGTGTCTGTAGCGATTAAATTTGTTAGTTTAGGACAAAAAATTGTTGATCCTAGAGTAGCACAGTTACAGAAAGTTTAATTTATAAATAATGGGACAGAATTAATTACACAACTGATTTTTCTATTTCCTATTTGTAAGCATTCAGCCGTCAGTTATTAGCTATCAGCAAGAATTGGATTAAATCCGGTTTTAGCTGAATGCTTACTCCTATTTAAAACCAACCTTGTTTATTCACAAAATAGGTATTAACAAATTCTTCATGTGACTTATTCAAGTAAATCATGGCTTCAATCAAACCAACAAGCTGCATAACTATTAATGTAAATCCGTAGGTAAAAGAACCACCAATTACGGAAATTGTTAACATAATAAAACCTTCTGCTGTGTAACCAAGAATGAATTTATGCAATCCAAATCCTCCAAAAATAATTCCCGCATAACCAGCTAACAGTTGTTTAGTCGTGTGAGATGGATTAAGATTACTCATATTTCTTGATACTCCTTAATGATTAAATATTTTTTACTGGTAATGCTATATTATTTAAATACGGATAAAATGCTCATAACAAGCAATCGTGAAAATATCAAATTTTCTGATAAAATATAGAAAATTTAGCAGAAAAATATTGTGCAGCATATTTACCAATTTTTAGTTAAAAATTAACCTTAAAATTGGTAAACATCCAACAATATAGATTTTTCTACATATCTATTCTTTTAAGATCCGGAGAATTTTTAAAAGCTATTTGAGTAGTAGTAGTTAGGATAAAAAATAGTTACTAATAACCGGATAAATTCTTTAAATCTGTTCCCTATTCCCTGTCCCCTATTCCCTAAATTAATTATTACTACCTAAAAGAAATAAACTAATTAATGTGCCACTATTCCAAAGACTGTGAAGAAGCATAGAAGAAAGTAAATTGTGCGATCGCGTGTAAACTATTCCTAAGACCATTCCTAATGCTGTCAGCGGGAGTATTTCTGATAAACTCAGGTGAGCAGTCGCAAATAACAAGCTACTGACGAAAATTGCCCCCCAAACAGAGGTATAACGAGTCAGGGATGGTAATAAAAAGCCCCGAAACAGGAATTCTTCAAAAAACGGTGCGGCTATGACTGCGGTAAAGAAAAATATCCCCAATGCTGTATTATTCCGGCTTTCTAGCGCCATTTGCAAAAGTG
>JANMGZ010000069.1:0-5374 GCA_031374905.1 Dolichospermum sp. OTE_70_metabat_362_sub | reverse complement strand
AAAAACAATTAGGAAGAAAGCCCAGTGGCTAAACATCAGTCTAAACAAAGCTCACAACAACAGGTCTCTAGCACAGAGACAAAAGTTGCTGAAAAATCTTTCCAGAATCAACTACAAGAATTGCTGAACCAGAAGAAATATCGGCAAGCATTAGAAGAAATTAAGAAAAATCAGCGAGCGCACCCTAACATTCAATTCACACCCCCAGAATCAGAGATTTGGTTGCTACGGGGTCAGCAAGAATTTCAAAAGCAAGATTTTAAACAGGCAGAAAAATCCTTTGCTCGCTCTCTAGAATTTGGTTTAGTGGGAGAAGTTCATTACTGGCAAGCTAAATGTTTGCTGGAATTGAAGCAATTAGATACAGCATTAAAATTGCTTAAAAATGCCTTTGAGGCAGGTACTCTACCGAAAGAGTACAGCATCTCTTACCTAAAACTCTTGTTACTCAAAGGAGATATCGCTACAGTTGAGCAATTAATTCAGGAACAATCTAAACGCTTTAGTGCTAACCAACTCCACTGGGTACGAGGTGTTCTGGCGCTAAAAAATGGGCAACCAGAAACAGCTTTAACATCTTTTCAGAAAATTAAACGAGCCGTCACCGATGGAGACTTACCCCTAGCTTGGATGGTTTATACTCAACAAGTCAACGGTAATTGGGATGCTGCGGCTCATCTTTTGGGGTTGAAATCACTTTCATCTGCATATGGTCAACCAAAGTATTTGGAGCATCCAATTTTAGAACGATTGGCGATTTTTCAACATGGAAGAACAGAACAAAAACCCTTCCAATCTATAAATTCGCAGGTAACAGTAGATAAAAATAGCCAACAGGCATTAGCGGTGTTGCGAATGCTGCAACTGATTGACCAAGATAATCACCATAATGCCGCCCATTTGCTGTTGAAGATGGAGCGACGTTCTCCACGCTTTCCAGAACTAGAAAGTCTCCGTCCACCGCTGTTTACCCTAGCCGGACAAGAAGCACTGAATGAAGGAGAACCAAGCTGTGCTGAACTATTCTGGCAGCCTTTGTTGACAGAGCAACCTTTTAACCCCCAACTAGCAATCAATCTCTTAGAAGTTTTTGATGCTAATGATCACGATCAAGAACGTCCACGTCTTTTAACACGGTTTTTGAAGTGGTTAGACCAAGAAGCAAAACGAAACCCTCAAGAATGGCCTGTACAAAGATTAAAAGCGATTCAAGCACATCTTCACTGCTGGATGGCAGATGCTTACATGGCAATAGATCGTGAGCGTGCGGCTTTGGGATCTGTGCAACAGGCAGAACGGATCTGTCCAACATCGCCAGAAGTGCTGGGACGTAAGGGATTAATTGAAGCGGGAGACGAAAATTATGATCAAGCGATCGCACTCCTGACCCAAGCACTAGAAAATGGATGTCGGTATGAAGAAGTTTATGGAATGTTGCTGCACTGTTGGAAGAGACTAAATAACAAACAGGCATTCAATGAAGCTCGACGCAAATTTGGTAAGCACTTTGGCGACGTGAATATTGAACCTGAAGTAGAAACATCACCTTGGATAGATGCGCTCTCTACCTTAAATTATCCCTTATTTAGTCGTTTTGTAGAGGGAGAAGATCCCACAGATCCGGCTATCCGGGCTTGTCAAATATTCGTGAATGCAGTCCAAAGTCCCCCCAATTCCGGTGGTCGAGTTTCATTAGACCAAAAAGCCGCAGCCCAAGTATGGGATACTATTCTCCAAAGATTAGCAGATCAAGAACAAATTTCCGTATTGCAAGCGATCGCTCTTTCTATTCAACTCTTTGCTAAACGAGAAAAAGGCATCGCCGCTTTAATCAGTCAGTATCAGCAAAAATTAATCAACCTATCAGAAGAATACCCAGAAGCTAAAGTTGCCAATTTAGTTATTTTAGCCGTCAAAGAAAATAGTCACAAAAAACTAGAAATTCCTGTGCGGTCTTACCTCGACACCATGCCCCAACCAAGCAACGCTCTGGCAAATATTCAACTTCAAGCCCGCCGTTTTGGCGAAATTAAAACCCTTGCCCCGTTCTTAGATGAAGCACTCCGTCGAGAACCCCAAAACCCCTTATTGCTATTAGCTAAAGCCACTACTTATGACGTTGATCATCCAAACTATGAACAATTAAAACAACAGGGATTTGAATTAGCCCGTCGTCTACAAGATGCCAAAGCCTTACAAGCATTTCGAGAAGAACAGGCATTTGTTAATGATAGAGAAACTCAGAGAGCCATGCCAGATCCAGATCGATTTGACAATCTTGATATGTCAGATATGGGTGATTTATTAGAAGGGATGATTAAAAAATTATTTGGTGACAAAATGTCTCCAGCGGAGTTGGAACGGATGCTTCCAGAACTCAAGCAAAGGATGTTCAACAATATGCCTGATTTCTCAGATGATGAAGACGAAGATGATGAGGACGAAGATGATGATGATGATGATGATGATGGAATAAATTTAGACTTTTTATTTAGAAATTCATCATCTCCCCCTAAAAAACGCAAGGGTAGAAAAAAAGTAGGTTTTCAGGAATTGCTTTAAAAGTCAGATATCAAAAATAATAGAACGCAGATAAACACAGATAAAGACTGATAGTTCAATTGATGTTATCCTAATTGGAAATTATTTATGGCTGACTACTACGAACGTTTAGGAATTTCACCAGGAGCAACCAGCGCCCAAATTAAAGCAGCGTATCATGCCAAGTTACGTGAATTTCCCGCCCATACTTATCCAGAAGAGTTTAAGGCAATTCGAGGAGCTTACGAGGCACTTCGTAAAGGAGAGACAAGTCAACATGAGGATTTTTTGAAATTGCGTCCCCTAGAAGCAGAATTGAATCCAGAAATATTAAAACAGTTGCGAGAAAAAGCCCTGGCTCAACTAGAAGTTAGCTTAGATGATCTAATTCGTGCGACATTTTAAATAATTGATAATATCCGCTAAATATTGACCAATTACCAATCACCAATTACCAATGACCAATGACAAAGAAGCTTTATTCACCAAATTTCTAGATTATTTACAATCAGAACAAGTACCACCTGAATATTTAGGCGAACCACCATCATCTGCTAATACCTTTGATACCTATCAAATGGTGGCAGAATGGACTGCCCTCCGCCATGAAGTTAAGCAACAGGGTAAATTATTGCATTCTACCCAAGATGCTCTGGTGCAAGCATTGGCGGTTCTTCGGACAGAGCAAGAACAGAAGCCAATGCGTTTGGAAGAAAGTCAAAAACAGGCATCGGGAAAATTTGAGCAGCAACAGGAGAAACTGCTCAAAGATTTACTGGGTGTTGTGGATGCTTTAGATCAGGCTTGTACTTATTGGCAAGAAGAACTAGAAGCATTATCTACTACTTCAAACTCAAAACCATTGATACAAAAAGGCTTTTGGGAAAAGCTAATAGATTGGATTAATGGTAATTATACTGAATCTAGTGAGACAGACAAATTACCAATGTCAGAATCATTAACGGAAATTTTTACTAGTAATCAACAGGGAGTAAAGTTAATTAGGCGATCGCTTTTAGAAATCCTCAAACAACGCCGTGTTGTTCCCATTGTCGCCCAGGGTAAACTTTTTGACTCCCAAATAATGTATGCTGTAGGACGTGAATCAAGGGCAGATGTCGCAGAAAATACGGTGATTCAGGAAGTAGTTCGGGGTTATTTATGCGGCGATAAAGTCTTGAGAGAAGCACAGGTGATTGTAGCGACACAAAAATAGATAAATAATTAAAAAGCGATCGCCTAACTTCTCAAATCACCTCACCAATATAAGCCCCAATTTGTTTAAGTCCCTGCAAAACTTGGATACGTTCTGCTGTATTTTCAAGTAACCGATAAGTGTGTGATAGCGAAGCGCTCCGTAGGAATCGCGTATATTGAGGGACATTTTGATGGCGGTCGCATTTCAAGAACAATACTTCTCTGCCGTTTGTCACCATTCCATAACAACTTGACTGCAAATTAGGAGCGCTCAACAAATAAGTAAGTGCTTGGGGAATTCCTGCGGTAACGTCCAGCCTTGCAGGTTTTGATTCGATTACCAAAATCCAAAAACTATTTTGGATTACCAAAATATCAATTCTGCCTTGAACCACCATAGCATTAGCTTCGTCAGCAACTTCGATATTGGTACTTACTTCTGCTTTGACCAAAAAAGGAAATTGATAGAAACAAGCCAAAGGTTTGACGGAGATTGCTAAGGGTAAGGCTACTAGCATTTGTAATCACAGTTAAATCCTTGTAGTAATTACATGAATTTTAGAAGTTTAGGAATTTGATTTCGGTTCTAATACTTAATATACGATACATCCGAGGAAAAGAGCGATTCCTAGGTCGCGCTAGTTCCCTCCGGGACGCTTTGCGTTGGCGTTAGCCTTGCGTTAGCAATACGCTATCGCCCTATGAGGCAACTATTTGAGAACTACTTAACTTTGAATTTTTTGAGCTATAGTATTGTCATACAGAGTTATGACAAGCAAAAATATGAGAGTTAATGCAAGGCTCGATAGCGATCGCGCTAGTAAGTTTAATTACATTCGCCAGCGGACAAATCAAGGTGCGTCTGACATTATGAAAGTGGCGATCGATCTTTATTATGAAAAATTACATCAAGAATCCCCTGTAAAACCTTTGCAACTCCTTAGAGAATCAGGGCTGATTGGTTGTGCTGAAGGGGACTCTGATTTGTCGGTTAATTACAAGCAATATCTCACTGAAAGTCTTAACGAAAAATATGGTAATCGTTGATTCTGGCTTTTGGATAGCATTAATCAATCGCCGTGATGATTATCATGTTCTCGCTCAAGAAGTTTTAGATACGATTGATGAGCCTCTGGTTACAACATGGTGTGTGATTACGGAAGCTTGTCATATTCTCTTGAAACGTACAGGCACAAATGCTCAACAGACGTTTATTCATAGCTTAGAAATTGGTGCTTTTGAGGTTTTTGATCTCAACGTTCAAGATGGGAAAAGAATCAGTGAATTGATGAATCAATATAGTTCTCTGCCAATGGATTTAGCGGACGCTTCATTGATTATTCTTGCCGAACATTTGGGGCATGGGCGGATTCTATCTGTTGATTTTCGGGACTTTAATACTTACCGCTGGAAAAATCGTCATCCTTTTGAGAATTTGATGTCTATTAACTGAAGTAATAATTCTTTGGTGGGCATTGCCCACCCTACATTATGCTAATTTATCTAGGTAAGGACTGACATCAACAGCTAGTTTTTTGCCCAACTTGAGTAATTGCCGACATTGAATAGTTTCGGCTTCACTGTCAATACTGGTAATGCGTGGCAATATTTGACTGTGTAAGCAACTCCAATATAG
>JANMGZ010000061.1:0-8268 GCA_031374905.1 Dolichospermum sp. OTE_70_metabat_362_sub | reverse complement strand
TGTTGTCGTTGAATAGCTGTATTTTGTAATTCTCCAACTTGATCAGAAAATTCAGCTTCTAATTTTTGCAAACTTTCCAGAACAGTAGTTTTCTGTTTTTGCACATCTATTTGTATGTCTGAAAACTGAGATGTAAATTCTCCTCCAGATTTTTCTAAATTCTCAATAATTTGCTGTTGTCGTTGAATAGCTGTATTTTGTAATTCTCTAACTTGATGAGAAAATTCGTCTTGTATTTTAGCTAAACCATCAAGCAATTGATATTTTTGCACTTGAGTATCAGTTTTTAATGCAGTAATGTCTGACTTAAATATATTATTAAGATTTTCGATATTTTCTGTAACTATATCTTTTTGATTTTTAACATCTAATTGAAATTGTGATAATTCATGAGTAAATTCTGATTGTAATTTTGCTAAATTCTCCAAAGCATGATATTTTTGTTCTTGAGTCTCTGACTCCAAACTCTGAACTAATCCCTGAGATTGAGATATCAAATCAGCGCGAAATTGTTCAATACTATTAACAGCAATATCTTTTTGGGTTTCTACTTCTGATTTAAGTTGGGTAAATTGAGAAAATAACTCAATCTCTAATTTTTTGATATTGTCAATTGTAATTCTTTGCTGTTGGGCAGATAAATTTAATTGTTCTAGTTGAGTATTTAATCTAAACTCTAAAGCACTAATATTTTCTTGAGCAGATTTAACTTCAAGTTCCAAAGCTGTTAAAAACTCTTGTTTTGATTTGGGTAAATCAGATAAAAGAATAGATAAATTTTGTTCCTCACCTTGAATTTTTTGTTTAAGGTTATTAACTTCCTGTGCTAATTCTTGAGCAGTATGTTTAGATGCTTGAATTAGTTGTTTTGCTTCTGATTGAACTGTAGTTAATTGAGTTTGCAAATTTTCAATACCTTGAATTTGCTCCATTGCTCGTTCTACAATTTCCCGAATTACTGCGCGACGAAAAAACCATAATATGGCAATTAAAGCCACAGGAAATAAACTTAAAATAGTTAACCAGATATTAAGTAAAGTATTGGTGCGAGTAAAAGCTCGTTCAAAATTCGATTGAACTTGTTTTTGAGTTTTGGTTTCCTCTCGCAGTCGCGCTAATTCTTCCCGTTCTTGATTTGATAGTATTTGAGCCGTAGCAGATGGTACAGGATAGCTACTGATAAAGGCTGTTGATAGTAGTAAGGGTGACAAGAAAATGGCGCTTTTTAAAGCTAGATTTGAGAATATGGGGTTTTTGTTTTTCATAACTATTTTCCCTATCCGGTGGTTAGTTTTTGCAGCAACGTGCTTATATACCATCTATCATAGATAATTGGTATAGAGTTACTGGATTTTTAGGGGTTTTTCTGATATTAACAGATTTGAAGAGAGCTATTCACTATTTTAGGGTGACAGCTAATTAAATAATTAAATTAGCACTTAGTCGCACTAGCAAGACAAAGGAAAAATCTTAGCGTCTGGTTGCTGTTAAAACTGAAATGGCTTACAATGACTACAAGTACCATCTAAGAGTTAAAGTAAATTCTGTGTTAGATTACATAACTGCAAATCTACCACTGTTTGCAGATTTAGATCGAAAGTTAATAGTGAAAATAGAAGATATTGATGAAGTTGATTTCGATCAAGCAAATTTTCTCATCAATGGAGAAGCTTTGAATTCTTTGAAAAAACTACCAAATTCATTAGTACAAACAGTCATTACCAGTCCTCCTTATTATGGGCAACGTGACTATTGTGCAGAAGAGCAAATTGGAACTGAAGAAAGTTCTAATGAATATATAAACCGACTTTTAGAAATATTTGATGAAGTTAAAAGAGTCCTAAAAGAAGATGGCACTCTTTGGATAAATTTAGGTGATAAATATATAGATGGAAATTTAGCAGGATTACCTTGGAAATTGGCATTAGCTCTTAAAGAAAGAGGATGGATTTTAAGATCAGATATTATCTGGTATAAACCAAATGCTATGCCATCTTCTGTGAAAAATCGTCCGACAACTGATCATGAATATATGTTTTTATTTGCCAAAAGTTCCAAGTATTACTATGATGCAGATGCTATTCGTGAACCTCATGTAACTTTTTCGGAAAATAGTAAAATGCGAGGAGGACGCAATCATCTAGGTAAAAAAGGAGGAACTCCAGAACAAGGCAAAAATTCAGGTAATTCTAATTTACATAACGGAAGATGGGATCAAGCTTTTCATCCCAAAGGTAGAAATAAAAGAACAGTTTGGGAAGTTCCTTTATCCAAATTTAGAGATGCACATTTTGCCGTTTTTCCAGAACAATTAATAGAACCATGTATTTTAGCAGGTTCGTCTGAAGGGGGAATAGTTCTTGATCCTTTTTTTGGTGCTGGTACAGTAGGTTTAGTATCTATGAAGAAAGGACGTAAGTTTATTGGTATTGAACTCAATGAAGATTACTGTAAAATTGCGACTAAGCGAATTTTCTCAACATAATTATTCAATTGATTGAAAAATATGTAAAATCTCTTTAAGTTTATTATTGAGTAATGGTTCTACTTCAATTATTTGATTGGGATTTTTATCAATGTGAATAAATTCTTGAGATTTCAGTGAATCAAAATCTATTTTCCACGCTTCGGCTATGATAATTGGAATACATTTGTATCCATCATTTTTCGCTTTTTCAATTGCTTGGTTAATATCTCTGGTAAAAAGTAAAGCATGACCACCTCCAGTTGTTTCTCTTGTTTTAACTGGAATTAATATTGTTCCTTTTTCTCCCATAATCGTCACATCATAAGTCTCACCACCAATTTTAATTTGAGTTTCTCCAATTGTCAGTTTTATATTTTTAGTTTTAAATATTTCTTTCAAATTTGTCCGAATAATTGCCTCAAATAAATTTCCTTTTATGGCTCGACGGCTTCCTTCTAAGCGTTCCATCATAACTTCGCAAATAGGAAACCATTCCCATCTTTCTGGTTCAGGTAAAATAGCAGATACATATTCACGCACATGATTTAGAAGTATTGCTTTACGTTCATTAGCTGTTCCATCAATATTTTTGAGTATGTTTTGTAATCGTTGTATGGGGGCATCTCTAAAAATCCAACCTAACAAGAGCCATTTGGCTTTACTTTGAGGATATGGACGAGCAATACCATCATACAAATTCAAATCTTTGGGAATTTTGCGCTTTAAATATTTTAGTAAAACTTGTTGTGCTTTAGATGAATCCTTTTCAATCACAAATTCATATAGTCCAATATAACTTTCTGATTGTATAAAATTAATAAAATCATCAAAAAAAAGCTTGTTTGAGTTAGCAATGATTGCAAGCTCCTTTAGTCTTATATTATCAGGAATATTAGTCATTAAAAAATTCTCTAGGTGAAATATTTAAAGCATCTGCAATTTTATGAATATTCACAAGACTAATATTTCTTTCTCCGCGTTCTACACCTCCCATATAACTGCGGTCTAAGTTACATAAATGCGCTAATTCTTCTTGAGATAGTCCCATATTTTGCCTAATTTGACGTAGACGATTACCAAATTTTTTTTGGATATTTTCACTATTAGATATTGTCATAAAGACAATTAAAAGCTATTGATGTCTTTGAGTCCACGGACTTTAAGTACCATAATCATGTAAAATCAGGTATGAACCTTTCTCCACAACTACCGTCTACAATTTGACGTAGTAGTGTACAGATTGCAGAAACCATGAAACACAGATACAAAAAAGGCTTTCAATCGTTCATCAGCTTCAGCTTATTTACCACTTTCCTCACCCCATATCCCGTCACCGCTACTCCCCCACGCACACCAGATAAAACCGTCAACTGTGAGCTTCTCGTTGTCGGTGGTGGACTCTCAGGAGTAGCCACAGATTATGAAGTTTTACTTGCTGGACGCACAGTTTGTTTAACAGAAATAACCGACTGGTTAGGGGGACAAATCTCCTCTCAAGGGACATCTGCATTAGACGAAAGACCAACTCAACGAGCTAAACAATTTTATTCTCGCGGTTATTCAGAATTAAGAAATCGCATTGAACGCAAATATGGCAAACTTAACCCTGGAGATTGTTGGGTAAGTGACTCCTGTTTTCTTCCTCATGATGCTCACAATATCATGACACAAATGCTCAAAGATGCCCAAAAAAAAGGTAGAGGAAAATTACAATGGTTTCCTAATACAGTAATTAAAGATTTAGAAATTAGCAAAGATGGCAAAATTATTAATAACGCCATAGCAATTCAACATCAACCCGCAAAAAATCAACCACCTCTAAATACTAATACTTTATCTCAAACAATTGAAGACGCATATAGTTATCAAAACTATTCACAGTTGAATAAAACTATTATTCAGTTTATTCCTAAACCATCTCAAAATAATCTAGAAAAATGGTACGTTATAGATGCAAGTGAAACTGGAGAAATTATTGCTTTAGCAGATGTTCCTTATCGTCTAGGAATTGATGCTCGTTCCTATCTTGAACCTTCATCTTCTAGCACTACAAATGATCCTTACTGTACCCAAGGTTTCACTTATACCTTTGCAATGGAGGCAACAAAAGAACACCAAAACCAAATAATGCCGCCATATTATTTACAATATTCACCATATTTTAGTTATGAATTAAAGCGATTAGCAAACTTTGATTTAGTCTTTACCTATCGCCGAATTTGGAGTCCACAAAAAGGACAACCAACTACATTCAATGGTGTGAAATTTACCGCACCCACACCAGGGGATATTTCCATGCAAAACTGGACTTGGGGAAATGATTACCGTCCCGGAACAGCCCAAGATAATCTTATTTACACTCGTCAACAATTAGAAAATTCTGGACAGTTAAAAACTGGAGGTTGGCAAGGAGGACTACGTACAGAAACTCTGCGTAAAGCTGAAGAAAAAGCATTTTCTTATTTTTATTGGTTGTATGGAGGCACTACAGATTCTCAACTAGGTAATGGTGTTAAACAACCACAAACAAATATCCGGTTTTTAACAGGTTTAGATTCGCCCATGGGAACAGTTCATGGTTTATCTAAATACCCCTACATGAGAGAAGGAAGACGAATTATTGGCCGTCCAAGTTGGGGACAACCAGAAAGTTTTGGTATTTGGGAAGTTGATATTTCTCGTCGTAATTATAATGATGAATATTATCGAAAAACTCTACCAGCAAATATATATCGCAGTTTAAAAGCAACAGTATCAGGTTTGGAAGCAACATCTATAATTAGGGGGGAAATTTCCCCAGAAAAAGCTATGCGAAGAACTCGTTCTACAATTTACCCTGATGCTGTGGGTATTGGTCATTATGCCATAGATTTTCATCCTTGCATGGCAAAAAGCCCTGTGGAAGCACCTGGTAATAAAGAACGTGCAGGAGAAAGACGAGGTGCTGGCCAATCTTATCCTTTTCAAATTGCGCTACGGGCAATGATTCCCCAAAAAATTGATAATTTATTGGTAGGGGGAAAAAGTATTGCTACAAGTCATATTGCTGCTGCTGCTTATCGGGTTCATTCTTTTGAATGGTCTTCGGGTGCTGCTGCGGGAACTGTAGCTAGTTTTGCATTAAAAGAAGGAATTGCACCCTATCAATTAGTTGATAATTTACCTCAACAAGAACCACAATTACAAAATTTAAGAAAGTTATTGGAACAAAATGGTAATCCTACGGCTTTCCCCGATACTTCCATCTTTAACGAAAATTGGGATGATTGGCGGTAGGTTGAGAGAAGTGAGAGGACTCCACAAAAAAAATGATTCAATTTGTGGGATGGGCATCCTGCCCGTCCTGATATTATTAGCAGGCAAGATGCCTGCACCACAAGAAATTTTGGGATATTTTTTTATTTAGAAGTCTCTTGCTAGATCAATCAGTTGCTAGAGTCAGATAAGCTGGATATTGAAGATCGTTAAAAACTTACCAAATATTCTCAACAGATTAACTACGTCGTAACTGAATTATGTTTGATGCACTATCTGACCGTTTAGAATCCGCCTGGAAAAAACTGCGAGGACAGGATAAAATATCCCAATCCAATATTCAAGACGCTTTGCGGGAAGTGCGTCGGGCTTTGTTGGAAGCAGATGTTAATCTTCAGGTGGTCAAAGATTTTATTAGCGAAGTCGAAACCAAAGCCCAAGGGGCTGAAGTTATCGCCGGTGTGCGTCCTGATCAACAATTCATCAAAATTGTTTATGATGAATTAGTGCAAGTCATGGGGGAAGAAAATGTTCCCTTAGCAGAAAATGTAGGTAAGACCACCGTTATCCTCATGGCTGGTTTACAAGGAACTGGTAAAACCACAGCCACCGCTAAATTAGCACTGCATTTACGCAAGCAAGAGCGTAGTTGTTTATTAGTTGCTACAGATATTTACCGTCCCGCCGCTATTGACCAGTTAATTACCCTGGGTAAGCAAATTGATGTCCCCGTGTTTGAACTGGGAATTGAAGCAGACCCCGTAGAAATTGCCCGTCAAGGTGTGGAACGTGCCAAAGCCGAAGGGATAAATACAGTAATCATTGATACTGCTGGACGTTTGCAAATTGACGAAGATATGATGGCGGAATTAGCCCGCATCAAAGAAATAGTCCAGCCCGATGAAACCCTCTTGGTTGTGGACGCAATGACGGGTCAAGAGGCTGCAAATCTGACTCGCACCTTCCATGATCAAATTGGGATTACTGGGGCAATTCTGACAAAAATGGATGGGGATAGTCGTGGTGGTGCGGCTCTGTCAGTGCGACAAATTTCCGGTGCGCCCATTAAATTTGTAGGTATGGGAGAAAAAGTCGAAGCTCTACAACCGTTTTATCCCGACCGGATGGCTTCGCGGATTTTGGGTATGGGTGACGTTCTCACCTTAGTAGAAAAAGCCCAAGAAGAGATAGATTTGGCAGATGCCGAGCAAATGCAGGAGAAAATTCTGTCAGCGAAATTTGATTTTACTGACTTTCTCAAGCAAATGCGGTTGTTGAAAAACATGGGTTCTTTGGGCGGAATTATGAAGATGATTCCGGGTATGAACAAGCTTTCTGACGACCAGTTAAAGCAGGGAGAAACCCAGCTAAAACGTTGTGAAGCGATGATTAATTCTATGACGGGCAAAGAACGCCGTGATCCAGATTTGTTATCGAGTTCTCCCAGTCGCCGCCGTCGCATAGCTTCTGGTTCTGGGTATAGAGAAGCGGATGTAAGCAAACTGGTGGCAGACTTCCAAAAAATGCGATCGCTCATGCAGCAAATGGGACAAGGCGGCATTCCCGGAATGCCCGGAATGTTTGGTGGTGGTAATCCTTTAGCAGCAGGTGGTAATCGCCCTTCTGCCGGCTGGCGTGGCTATCCCGGCGGCGCACCACCAGCCAAGAAAAAGAAAGAGAAAAAGAAAAAAGGCTTTGGCACTCTTTAGGAATAATTGACAATTGATAATTGACAATTGACAAATAACTAATAGCCGTTCATGGCTAGGAAGTGCTAAAATTAGCATTTCAGTGTCGGAAATTGTGAACGTGGGTGTTATAGCCCAGTCACTTCCTCATTAATTCAGTTACAAACTCACTAACTAGGAACAGGAGAAACAGTTCTCAACATGATCAAATTGCGTTTAAAAAGATTTGGCAAAAAGCGCGAAGCAAGTTACCGGATTGTTGCTATTAACAACCTTGCTCGTCGTGACGGTCGCCCTTTAGAAGAACTAGGATTTTATAACCCCAGAACTGATGAAGTAAAATTAGATATTCCTGGTATCGTTAAGCGACTCCAACAAGGCGCTCAACCTACCGATACAGTTCGTAGTATCCTCGTAAAAGCTAACGTTTTTGAACAGGTCCGTGCAACAGCCGCATCATAGTCTTGAGATGAAATCCCTAGCGACTGGTCCCAATTATCTTGGGCTGGTACAGTTCCTTGTGCAGCCGTTTTTAGAATCTCCAGAATCTTTAAGCGTTGATTGTGAAATATCTCAAACCCTCAAGCGGGCTTGGGTTCGCATTGCTTTTGATAGCACAGATAAAGAAAAAGTGTTTGGTCGGGGGGGACGAAATATCCAGGCAATTCGCACTGTAATTGCCGCCGCAGCCGAACTAGCTGGGCAATCAGTATACCTGGATATTTACGGCAGCAGTTCCCAAAGTCGGGAGAGTACGTCTTTTGATGAAGAACAGGAAGAGCGGATACTACCACCCAAATCGAAAGAAAGAGACAGCAATATTCCCAAACCTGTTGTTAAACCACGTTTACGCTAGAT
>JANMGZ010000013.1:0-2181 GCA_031374905.1 Dolichospermum sp. OTE_70_metabat_362_sub | reverse complement strand
ATTTCCCCAATTAGGTGGAGGATTGCCTTTGGTACTAGGATTGATGACGGCGCTACTGTTATTTAGCTCAGTTGTCGCCCATGAATTAGGACACAGCTTTGTCGCTATTCGCCAAGGAATTGATGTTAAATCAATTACACTGTTTATATTTGGTGGACTGGCAAATTTAGAAAAAGAATCGTCAACTCCAGGGGCAGCTTTTTGGGTAGCTATTGCCGGACCAATAGTTAGTTTGATGCTATTTGCTACAGCGACAACAGTTGGTTTTGCGACTGCTGCATCTGGACCCTTGGCTGCTATCCTGGGTTTACTAGCTTCTGTTAATTTGACATTAGCTCTATTTAACCTCATTCCTGGCTTGCCTTTGGATGGGGGTAATATACTTAAAGCAATAGTTTGGAAAATCACTGGTAAATCCTATAAAGGAGTGGTTGTTGCCAGCCGAATTGGACAAATCTTTGGTTGGTTAGCGATTGCTTCTGGTTTAATTCCTCTACTATTGTTGGGTAGCTTTGCTAACTTCTGGAACTTGTTAATTGGCTTCTTTTTGCTACAAAATGCTGGTAATGCTGCCCAATTTGCTAGAGTGCAAGAAAAACTCACAGGTTTAACAGCAGCGGATGCTGTAACCAATGATAGCCCAATTGTCAAAGCGAATTTGAGTTTAAGAGAGTTTGCAGATCAACATCTCTTAAATGCTCAAGAATACCGTCGTTTCTTGGTGACAGATGAGCAAGGACAATTGTTAGGAGCAATATCAGTTGATGACTTGCGAACTATCCCGAATACATTGTGGGCAGAAACTCAGGTTTTCAAAGTCATGAAACCAATTGAGCAGTCTAGCACTGTACAATCGGATCAACCGTTGCTAGAAGTAGTACAGTTACTCGAAACACAAAAATTATCAGCACTGACTGTAATTCGTGAAAATGGTTTTCTGGTTGGCATTTTAGAAAAAGCTGCAATTATCAACTTACTTCAGAACAAAGTACAAACAAAATTTGCATAATCTCTTCAATTCTCCAAATAAAAACTCAAAATTGCCTTGAAAAGAAAGCAGTTTTGAGTTTTTGATGTTTGTATATAGATAAGTAAGCTAGTCGTTATCTATGTTTTCCAACCAATTCTCTATTAGTATGGGTTTCAGCCCAGTTTTATTTAAGTTAAATGCTGATTAGCTTATTCAAAAAATATGCTCCTACAAGGCTGTAATTATGGAATCAAGAAAACAGCTATATATCCGGTCTAAAAAACTTATCCAAAACCAGACACATCGGGAGAAACCATAGATTTAAATGGCTGGTTAATTTACGTTATAGACCCAGACATAAATTTAGGCTGAAAAATCACTTTTTTTTCACAGGTACAGGTAGAGGTTTACAACCAACACCACCAAATGTGGCAATTCTCGGAGTAGAAAATTGACTGGTCATTAACTCGTGAATCTTCTGATTAGACAATTGAGTTTTGTTAACTTCAATTGTTGGTTTCGCTCCTCTTTTATTTACATAAATAAGGAGATCCGCCCAATAAAACTGGGGTTGAGAAGGTTGAGAGTATTCAGGATAACAACCTTTAGAACTAATTGCTAATTTATGAGCTACAGCAGACATTGATGGTAGAGGAATACCTGTGCGAACCAATTTTGCTTCTTCTACTAGACCCCACAAACGTAATTTGTGCTTGATACAGCGTTTACCGTCTTTAACTGGAGCAATAATATTATCACAAATCTTTACTTCAACATCATACATTGGTGGGTAATTAGGTATAGATGAAGTCTGAGCTTTGGCGATATTGTTTTGTTGATTAGTGTTTAAATCAGCGCTTGCATTAGTGCAAGCTACTAAAATTCCTCCTATTACTAATAGCCAAGTTAAGCGAAGTTTGCGGATCATCATTTATTTCACTCCTATTTCACAATTAAACAACTAACAACTAATTTTTTGATTGAGAAACAAACTTGCGTTGATTGGGAGGTTGCACCCAAAGAGTACAAAAACCTGATACAGCTTTTCTGCTGCTTGCTCCCATTTCTAGAGTTACCCCTAAGCGTTTTACTTCCTTCGTACAAGTCAATTGACCAGCACTATCTCGACTCAATAAATCTCGATTCCATTCCATGAAATTACGAGCAAACTTACCTTCGTTAGTGGTTGTCCATGCCAAAGCATTAGCTTC
>JANMGZ010000684.1:0-2176 GCA_031374905.1 Dolichospermum sp. OTE_70_metabat_362_sub | reverse complement strand
GGGAATTGAAGAAGCGGGATATTTAACAAATGAAACAGTTTTTTCCCTAACTCAAAAACCAGAAAAATTAGCAATAATTGGTGGTGGTCCTGTCGGTTGTGAATTAGCACAAACATTCCGGCGTTTGGGTTGCGAAGTAACATTATTTCATCGCGGTTCACATATTTTAAATCAAGAAGATTCAGAAGCTGCCGAAATTCTCCAAAAAGTTTTAATTGATGAAGGGATTCGTTTAGTATTAAATTGTCAATTAGAAGAAGTAGTCACAGTTACCCAAGGAAAACGCCTATATTTTTCTGTGAATAGTGAACGAGATTCGGTGACAGTTGATGAAATATTAGTGGGTGCGGGACGGGCGCCAAATGTGGAAAATTTGAATTTAGAGGCAGTTGGTGTAGAATATGATCAAACTTTGGGTGTGAAAGTGAATGATTATTTGCAAACCACAAATCCCAAAATTTACGCCGCTGGTGATATCTGCATGAATTGGAAATTTACTCATGCAGCAGATGCAGCAGCCCGAATTGTGATTAAAAATACCCTATTTTCGCCGTTTGGTTGGGGACGATCTAAACTCAGTAGTTTGGTCATGCCTTGGGTGACATATACTAGCCCAGAAATTGCTCATGTGGGGATGTATGCAGATGATGCCACAAAATTGGGTATAGAGATAGAAACTATTAAGATTCCTTTTAAAAGTATAGATCGAGCGATCGCCGATTATGAAGAATCTGGTTTTTTGAAGATTCATCATAAAAAAGGATCAGATCAAATTCTGGGTGCAACCATAGTTGCTAATCATGCAGGAGAGATGATTTCCGAAATTACTACAGCTATTGTTCATCAAATTGGTCTAAGTAAACTGAGTAGTGTAATTCATCCTTATCCCACCCAAGCGGAAGCCATTAAAAAAGCCGCAGACGCTTATCGCAAGACTTTACTCACACCAAAAACTAAGAAATTATTGGGATTTTTAACAAAGTTATCTTAAATTATGAGATTTTCAGATCCCCGACTTCTTAAAGAAGTCGGGGATCTTGTTCTTGAAGAAAATATTCATGGTAAAATTCATGAATAGAGAGAGAAAATTGATCTATCTACGACAGAATTATCAGGACATTAAACAAAATGGAATATAAATCTCTGGCTGTTGTTAGCAGTATTGTTATATTTGGAATCCTGGAAACCTTAGTTCCTTTTTTTCAATATCATCAAAATCCCGTTAAAAGATTTATTCACAATTTAATATTGGGTTTAATAAATTCTTTATTGGTTAACCTCACAGTTATTTTAATCTTAAATTCTCTCTGGAAACCAACTTTATCACGGGGATTTTTTGATGATCTAAATTCACCTTGGTTGCACTTTATTCTCTCTTTTTTAGTGCTTGATTTGTATATGTATACGTGGCATAGATTAATCCACACATGGGGTTTTGCTTGGCGGTTTCACAAAGTCCATCATACCGACAGATGGATGAATATATCAACAGCTTACCGCTTTCATCCAGTAGAAGTAATTGTCTCCAATATTCCCAAAATTGGGTTAATTTATCTGTTGGGAATTACACCAAATGCGTGGATATTATATGAATCTCTATTTGCTATATCCTTAGTTTTTCATCACAGTAATTTTGCTTTACCTTTCAAAATAGATAAATTCTTGAGTTATTTTATTGTTACACCTAATTATCATCGCGCTCATCATTGTCAATTAACAAAATATTTAAATAGTAATTATACAAGTTTATTAACTATCTGGGATCTAATTTTTCAATCTCGTTATTATCCGCCCCAACCAGAAACTATCCAATTAGGTGTACCCGAAAAAAACAAAGATTTTAATGTGATCAGTTTATTAAAATTACCGTTTGTGTCTGTTAATAGATAATCAAATTTTACTGTATTATAGAAATAATTCGGCAAACGTCTCTTTTTTCCGAGATTAAAATTAATTATTAACTTTGGAGTTTTTTCACTGTGCTGAGTTCACCTTTACCCACTATCAACGCTCTCAAACAACCTACCAGTGATGCTTGGGTAGAGCAAGCGATCGCAAACCTTGATATTATCTTACTAGATCACTCCCACTGTGAACGCAAAGCCGCAGGAGTAGCCTTAAATATGATGTTTCGCTACCCCTCTAATGCTAAAATGGTCAGGGAGTTAACCGCAAT
>JANMGZ010000666.1:0-4065 GCA_031374905.1 Dolichospermum sp. OTE_70_metabat_362_sub | reverse complement strand
CTGGATATCCTGATTCTGACAATTTAACCCTTGACAAAGTTCTCAGTTTCGACTATGCTTATGTTATATGTGGAAAAGTATGCGCCCATATATATAAGGTTTCCACATACAGTATTTATGCAAAAAAATTCCGCCTAACGGCGAGACAAGGGAAAAGAAAAAAGAGCAGAGGGCAAAAGAGTAAGAGTGTAAAGGGCGGCTAAGTCCTCGCCGCACCACCACCACATACAACCCGAAAACCAATATCGGAGTCGAAGTCGCCGAAGAAATTGAGGTTGTGGCGAAAAGCAGAACGGCAATAAGCAGGACGGCTGTACCACGAACCACCGCGTGCAATCCTTTCATTTGCATTTTTGTTAATCAAGAAAGCATTACCATTTAGGGGAAAATTTATACATTCGCCGTGCAGATTAATCAAAGCACTGCCATCTGTAGGCGCGTTTATATAATTTTCTTGCATATCATCTTCGCACCATTCTCTCACATTCCCGTGCATATCAATCAATTCCGCAAAGTTGACTTCTCTGGCTAAACCAAAATCAATTAATATGGCTTTATTGTCTTCTTCTCTTAGTAAAATATTCGCAGGTTTAATATCTCGGTGCAGATAATTACGACTATGAATATAACTTAAAGCTTCTCCAATGCCTTTAATAATTTCTAAACCCGCACTTTCACTAAAAACACCATTCGCGTATAAATATTGTTCTAAATTTTTGCCTTTGACATATTCCATCACCATACAAGATAAACCATTTTCTTGAAACAGTTCAGGATACACTTTGACAATGTGAGGATGATCAAAGGTAGCTAACACCATCGCTTCGGTGTTAAACTTGTCCTGTTCTTCTGCTAAAAATTCTCCAAAACTTTCTGTATTACCATATTTATCTCGATAGCGTTGTTTCAAAAAGGAGACATTCAGACTTTTGATAGCTACTTGTTTTTTGCGTTTATGATCTTGCGCTAAATAGGTAATACCAAATCCTCCCTGTCCTAGAGTATCAATAATTTCGTATTGTCCTCTTTTGAGTAGTTGCCCTGGGGTAAAATAAGCCATAATAAAATTTAAATTGTCAGAATCAGGATATCTAGGATTTAAGGATTGACAGGATAAAGAGGAAAATAATAATGTTGGTGATTGAAAAGTCTATATATATGGGCGCACACTTTTCCACCCATAACATAAGCATAATATAGGCTTTGAGTTTTGTCAAGTCTAAATTGTCAGAATCAGGATGTCCAGGATTTAAGGATTTACAGGATAAAGAGGAACAGTATTGATTAATTAAAATCTATGGCGTTTTTCAATCTCTCAGTCTGGAGCGCCTCTGCGTGAAAAAAATCCTCCCATTAATCAGCAACACCAAATCCAGTGAGTTTGTGTAGAGATGTTGCAACCATAGAATTTTCTGGATAAAATAGCTGATTTGCGCCCTAAAATTAGAGACTATTCTTATAAACTTACTCGCGTCAGAGAGGGTATTCATGAGCCGTCCAATTATTCTGGGTATTGTTGGTGATAGTGCTGCTGGGAAAACAACTCTGACTAGAGGGATTGCTCAGGTACTAGGTCCTGAAAATGTGACTATAATCTGTACGGATGATTACCACCGTTATGATCGCACACAACGGGCGGAATTGGGGATTACAGCCCTGCATCCTGATTGTAACTATTTGGATATCATGCAGCAACATTTATCGCTGCTACGGACAGGACAGGCGATTCTCAAGCCGGTTTACAGCCATAAAACAGGGACTTTTGAGCCGCCGCAATATATCAAGCCGAGTAAATTTGTGATTATTGAAGGGTTACTAGGTTATTCTACCCGTGCAGCCCGTGAAGCCTATGATGTTAAAGTCTATCTTGCCCCTCCTGAACCACTTCGCGCTGATTGGAAGGTGAAACGGGATACTCAAAAGCGCGGTTATACTCCAGAACAGGTATTAGCGGAGTTAGATAAACGCGAACCTGATTCGGAAATGTATATCCGTCCACAGCGGCAATGGTCAGATATTGTGGTCAGTTTCTATCCGCCTAATGATGAAATTGATGAAACTAATGGACATTTAAATGTGCGCTTGGTGTTGCGTCCTTCTATTCCTCACCCTGATTTTACCGAAATTATCCATGCTGGTCGTAGTGATTCTCAATCAGCTATCCGCTTGGGACTGGATAGAGATATGGGAAAACCAGTGGATGTTTTAGAAGTTGACGGTCATGCAACGTTGGACCAGGTGAATAAAATCGAACGGATTATGTGTAACGATATGCCTCATTTAAATAGTGTATGCGATCGCGAAAGTAATCCAGAATTGGGTAAAATTGCGGGGACAACTGGAGAAACACTGCAAAGTTATCCCCTGGCATTAACTCAGTTAATTATTACCTATCATATGCTCAAAGCTACGCAAATTTACCAATAAGTAATTCAGGGGAATCTCTACAAAAAATAAAGATTTTGTCAATGCGGAATAATTGTGTCCAGAAATAAGGGATAAATAAAGATGGCTCTACCCAATTATTCCTAACTCAAAATCCCCAATTGGTATGACGTATTGTCTGAGAATAGCCGACTTACCGGAAAATGAACGCCCCCGTGAAAGGTTAATGACTCACGGACCGAAGATTTTAGCCACAGCGGAATTAATCGCTATTTTGCTGGGTACTGGTCAAGGCCCTGGTAAATTATCCGCGGTTGGTCTAGGGCAATATATATTACAGCAATTAGGTAAAGATCAGTGTGACCCCTTAGCTGCTTTACGAAATGTCTCTCCTGCTGAGTTAATGGAAATTCCCGGTGTGGGACCAGCAAAAGCAACAACTATCCTGGCTGCAATTGAATTAGGTAAACGGACTTTTTTATCCCGTCCTTCCGACGGGACAGTTATTGATAGTCCCATTGCTGCGGCTGCGGTGCTGAGTCAAGACTTGATGTGGCAAAATCAAGAAAGATTTGCCGTGTTGTTATTGGATGTAAAAAATAAATTATTAGGGACAAAGGTAATTACAATTGGGACAGCCACGGAAACTTTAGCCTCTCCCCGCGATATTTTTCGAGAAGTGATTCGTCAAGGTGCTACCAGGGTAATAGTTGCCCATAATCATCCTTCTGGGAGTTTAGAACCCAGTCAAGCAGATATAGAATTGACTCGTCAATTATTAGCAGGTTCGGAACTTCTCGCCATTCCCATTTTAGATCATTTAATATTAGGGAATGGAACTCATCAGAGTTTACGAGAAATTACAACTTTATGGGATGATTGTCCTCAAGTTGATTGATATTTCTACCTTTTTCGGTCTATTTCTTCGAGTTGCTTCTCTGTTCGTTCATAGGGGTTTTTGGGACGCTTAACGGTAGAGGGAAATAGGTTGAATGCAAAGTCGTTTAAAGCTTCACGGGTTTGAATGCTGGATTTCCCTAACTCACCTGGTAATAACTTATCTCCCAAGGTGATAAAGAGGATAAAGCCAATAAGTAAAAAGGGTATGTATCGTTTCATATTGGATTTCTCACTGATTGAAGATGGCAATTGATAACTATCTTTATAGAATGCCCAAATTATCAGAAAAACAGTAACTCACAAATAATATTTTTTTGTGAATCTAATATTCAAATAACATGATTCATCAAAACTTCTTCAACATTTAATTTCTCCTTTTTAGCTAAAAAATTACAATTAATGGAGTATAATATCAAAATTTAGAATATATTGTTAAGCATGAATTTTATCAACATTTTAGGATTAGTTGCAGCCGCACTAACCACTATTGCATTTTTACCACAAATGTTCCAAATATGGCGCACAAAATCAGCTAAAGATGTTTCTTATGTGATGCTGATTGTCTTCATGAGTGGCTTGTTTCTGTGGCTGATTTATGGAATTGTCCTCGGTGCTTTACCAATTATTCTCGCTAATGGGGTAACATTATTTTTTAACTTGATTATTCTATGGCTTAAAATTAAATATAGATAACTTTACTAAAAAAGCTGTGACCTCATCTGTATTTGACTTAGAACGTCTCCTCTTTACTCCTGCAACCCCTAACGACGACGCTATTCC
>JANMGZ010000663.1:0-3886 GCA_031374905.1 Dolichospermum sp. OTE_70_metabat_362_sub | reverse complement strand
TCCATTGATAACGTTCAACAATTTTATCAGCTTGGCGACGACGTTGAGAGTCTATAAGCTTCCGGGCTTCTTCTCCTAACCGCAGAGATTGCAAGAGAATATTATCTGCTACTAAATCTTCACCTTCGGCGCGTAAGATAGAAGCCATACGGCGCAACAAAGGGATAATATCTGGTTCTGGTTGGAAGGTTTCACCGGTTTCTAATTTTGCTGTTTGGGGGTTGGCAGCGATCGCTACCACATCATTAGTAGCAATAAAACTCCGTACCCGTTCCCTTAATCTCGCTAAGATCACTTCTGTGTCAGTTTCAGTATATAAATCTGTTTTATTGAGAATTAAAAGGGATCTTTTACCAATTTCCGCTAAACCCCGCAATGGTTCATATTCAGAACGCCGCAAATCATTATCCACTACAAATAACAGTAAATCCGCTTCCGTCGCCAAAGCCCTAGCCAGTTGTTCCCGTTCTGTACCCGCTACTCCTGGTTCTAAAATCCCTGGAGTATCAGTAATTAATATTTTCCGTTCCAAACCCTTCAAGCGCAAACAATAGGTTTCTCCTACCTGAGTTGTCCCCATTGGGGCGTTGACTTCACCGACTATCCGCCCCATAATCGCATTTACCAGGGAAGTTTTACCGGCACTGCCCGTACCAAAAACCACAACTTGAATTTCACCCCTGGCTAAATTCGTTTCAATGTCCCTAGTGCGACTTAGTAAAGCTTGACGGGTAACTTCATCTTGAATTTGGGCTACTTGTTGACGCACCGCTTGGAGAGTGGTAGAAGCAGCATCAGATTTAGCCACAGGAATTTGGGCAGCAGTCACTCGTTTGCGCTGACGACGGGATTTTTCCTCTCCCTTCCGCAACACCAATACATAATAAACAAAGGCAGCAATTAAACCACCAATCAGTAAAACTAGCAATAATAATAGTAAATTACCTAACAACGGCGAATAGGACAATTGCCAGTATAGCCGGGAAAGAGAATCAATTAGCCATAGAGTTAAGGCCAAAATGACAATCAGACCAACAATCAGGGTGACAATGCGGGATAAAGGCATGAATAATCAGATATAGTAACTATCTATATATAGTAGTAAATAAAAAAGAACAGAAACGGCAGATTCAAGACTCTTCTCTAGTATTTTTGTGAGATGAGAAAGCACAAAGCAATAAAATAAGTTTCAGCTAAGAACTTACAAGTGTTATCATCAGTCATGATTAAATGATTGTTTAATGATGATCAAGATTTTCATCTAATTATATGAATGAGCAAAAACTCAAACAAATTCCTCTGAGATTAGTATTAATTCTCCCCTTTGTATTGCAAATTGTGGGTGCAGTAGGATTAGTAGGTTATCTTTCCGATAGAGGGCTAAAAACTGCAAAATCAAAGCGTCCAGATATCAAATTTAGATGGTTTAACCCAAATTGCCAATCGTCGCCGTTTTGATAATTATTTAATTTTAAAATGGCAACGTCATCAACGAGAAAAAAATTCTCTCACCCTCATTCTTATTGATATTGACTATTTCAAACGATATAACGATAGTTATGGACACCAGGGCGGTGATGATTGTTTAATTAAAGTGGCTCAAGCGATCGCCCAAACCATTAAACGCCCAACCGATTTGGTAGCACGTTATGGTGGTGAAGAATTTGCGGTTATTTTACCGAATACGGATACTGAAGGCGCGTTAATTATTGCCGAGTCAATTAAAGAAGCTATCGCTAATCTGGCTATTCCTCACCAAAATTCTGATGTTAGCAGTAGCGTTACCTTGAGTATGGGAATTGCTAGTCAGATTCCCACAAAAGAGCAAAGTTTAGAAATATTAATATCCCATGCTGATCAAGCTCTTTATACTGCAAAGAATCAGGGACGAAATCAGGTAATTGCTATTTCCAAACCGCTAGATATCAAACCATTGTAGTTAATCAAGAAGGTCTTCTAATAAGTAATTTACAAAGAGGAATCCTAGAAATTCTTATTCATCAACAAGGAATTATATCAACATTAGAACAACCAGACAAGCTACCCCAATAAATTGCTGAATTAAAAACAGACATAAATGAATTAGAAGTACATTTTAATAAAAATAATTAACTATTCTAGCAATCCTTCATAACCAGATCCCCGACTTCTCAGATAAATTTATAATTGATGGACACAATAAATAAAAAAAGTCGGGGATCTTATCGCCTCACCTGAATTCTTACAAAAATGCTTTGCCCTCAAGCCAATTACTCAATTCTGCTATAGTATTGATAATTAGATAAATTAAAAACAACAGGAAAAAAATTAATGGGACTGTTTGATCAAATTCTTGGCGCGGTTAGTAATTCCAATCAACCAGGTGGTTTGGATAACTTGGTAAATATTGCCATGACAGTGAAACAATTAGGTAATGGCGTTGGTGCAGACTCCTCTACCATGCAATCAATTTTATCAGTAGTTGGTAAACAAGTACAATCATCTTTGCAAGCAAAACAAGCCAGCGACGGAAATGAATCTGTACAAGATTTAGTCAATCAATTTGCCGGAACTTCCGCCGATTCCCAAGCCGTAGATAGCCTATTTTCTCCAGATATTCAAGCAGAAGTAGCGGAAAATGCTGCCCAGGGGACTAACTTAGATGTAAATACAATTCAACAATTATTACCAAGTTTAGTCCCTTTAATCTTGAGTTTTTTACAATCTGGTGGTAATCCCTTACTAAATCAATTTCTCGATGCTGACGGTGATGGTAATGTCGATATTGCTGATGCAATTAAATTAGCCAGTCGGTTTTTAAGAATTTAATCCTGATTGCAAAAATTTCAGTAGAGAATTCACTGACAAATGATAATTTTAAGAATTGTGAACCATTAAGAATTGAGTTTATGACCGCAGCCGACGATAAAACAATAGTCCGTGAATACTTCAACTCTACAGGCTTCGATAGATGGCAACGTATCTATGGTGATGGTGAAGTCAACAAAGTTCAGCTAGATATTCGCACGGGACATCAGCAAACTGTAGATAATGTTATTGGCTGGTTAAAAGCTGATAACAATTTACCATCATTATCAATTTGTGATGCTGGGTGTGGTGTCGGTAGTTTGAGTATTCCCCTAGCTATAGATGGTGCTAAAGTCTACGCTAGTGACATTTCTGCCAAAATGGTATCAGAGGCTCAGGATAGGGCTGTAATGGCTTTGTTCAATACCGTAAATCCCTCTTTTGCTGTCCAGGATTTGGAATCTTTGAGTGGTAATTATCACACTGTCATCTGTTTAGATGTTCTGATACATTACCCTCAAGGCAAAGCTGATGAAATGATTTCTCACCTGTGTTCTTTAGCTTCTGACCGAATCATTCTCAGTTTTGCCCCAAAAACTTTCTTCCTAACTATCCTCAAAAAAATCGGTACTTTCTTTCCTGGACCGAGTAAAACAACTCGCGCTTATTTACACCGTGAAACTGATGTGATCAAAATCCTGCAAAAAAATGGCTTTTCAATCCAAAGAAAAGCTATGACGCGGACAAAGTTCTACTTTTCCAGTTTACTAGAAGCAACTCGTACATCTGCTTAATTGGTAAATTATAATTGATACTTCATATTCCATTTTTACGAAGTAGGGGCGAAGCATTCGAGTGATTACCTATCGCTGAAACCATTGATTTTGTGTCCGAATGCTTCGCCCGTCCCACTTAACTCTTCAAGATGGTTAATCAGACCTTCTGATTTTGTTGATTTCTGCTTGTAATTTTTCAATTTCTTTTCTGAGTTTTTCCGCTTCATGATTGGGTGTTTCCGGTGTCACATCAACCGAACCATCAGGAGAACACTGATAATTGCCTTTTCTGATTTGCTGATATTCTTCTGATACTGCCCAAC
>JANMGZ010000644.1:0-5618 GCA_031374905.1 Dolichospermum sp. OTE_70_metabat_362_sub | reverse complement strand
ATATACTAATTTGGGCGGAGTTACCAATTAGCATATCTCTTTTAGATCCAGCATATAATATCCCCGCAGTTTTAGCTAATGAATTTGCCGAAGCCGAACCAGGTTTACATATTGGAGCATTAAGTTATTTAGGTCTAATTTTATTTGCCTTAACTCTAGCCATAAATATTGCGGCTGTATTAATAGTGGAGTGGGTTGGTAAAAAGAATAGATAACAGGAGTTCGGAGTTCGGAAGAAGGAGTTCGGAAGAAGGAGGTAGGGGCGCAGGGCCTGCGCCCAAAGAGGAGTCAGAAAGAAGGAGTAAAAGTTTCTTACTGTTGTCAGACTTCTTTGGTAAATTTTATTCCTCATTCCCGTGCATAGCTTTACAGACAATTCAAAATCTAAAATTCAAAATCCAAAATTAACATGAGTGCTTATCCAAATTCAGAAATAGATCAGTCTACAGCGGCTGAATTATGTCAACCCTTATCTAGAGATAGACAGATATTTACATACGCAATGAATGGGATTGCCTTTGGTTTGAGTGTTTTAGCACTGTTGCCATTATCCTCCATATTGTGGGAAATCTTGTCACGGGGGCTTTCTGGCTTCAAGCTAGAAATGTTATTTCGTCCATTAATTGAAAATGGGTTTGCTAATGCTATTCTTGGTACTATACTTATGGTAGGTATCGGTGCATTACTAAGTATTCCTGTGGGGGTAATTACAGGCATATTTTTAGCAGAATTTAGTCAAACCAACCAATTTACTCAGTATGTCAGGTTTGTTACTAGCATTCTGACAGGTGTTCCTTCCATTATTGTTGGGATGTTTGCTTACGGTGTAATTGTTTTATTAACTAAGGGATTTAGTGCCATTGCCGGTGGTTTTGCCTTAGCTGTAATCATGCTACCAATGATAGTATTGACAACAGAAGAGGCTTTAAAGCTAATTCCCGTCCCCCAACGTCTCGCCTCCGCAGCTTTGGGAGGAACTCGGTTTCAAACTACCTTTCGTGTTATTGTTAGTTCAGCTATCCCAGGCATTACTACGGGTATTTCCTTAGCTATAGCCCGTGCTTCTGGCGAAACAGCACCACTACTTTTTACCGCTTTATTTAGTCAAAATTGGTCTGAGAGTTTATTAAGTCCTACTGCTTCCTTACCAGTATTGATTTTTAACCTTTATAACAATCCTGACCCAGCCGTAAATCAATTAGTATGGACAACCTCCATCATTCTCCTAACTTTAGTTTTGTTTTTTAGCTTGTTATCTCGCTTAATTGCTAAGAAAAGATAAGGTCAACTAAAAAATTTTCTTTCCTACTTTAGTCAATCATGAATAACTTAACTACTGCTATTCAAGTCAAAAATCTGAGCTTTTACTATGGAAACTATAAAGCTATTGAAGGGATATCATTAGATATCTATAAAAACCAAGTTACTGCATTAATTGGTCCTAGTGGTTGTGGTAAATCTACATTCATTAAAACTATTAATCGAATTAGTGAATTAGAAGGAAAAGTCAAAGTCGAAGGTCGGATAGAATTTTTTGGTCAAAATATCTACGATCCTAAGATTAATATCAATCGTCTGCGTCGGGAAATTGGCATGGTATTCCAAAAACCCAATCCTTTTCCGATGAGCATTTATGAAAATGTCGCTTATGGTGTGAGAATTGCTGGTAAATCTCCAAAAGTAGTATTAGATGAAGTTGTCGAATCTGCACTCAAAGGTGCGGCTTTGTGGGATGAGGTCAAGGATAAACTTCATCAGTCTGCTACAGGTCTTTCTGGTGGACAACAACAACGTCTTTGTATCGCTAGAGCTTTGGCTGTTAAACCCAAGGTATTACTAATGGATGAACCCTGTTCAGCTCTTGACCCAATTGCGACAATGAAAGTCGAAGAATTAATTCACCAATTGCGAAAAGAATTCACAATTGTGATTGTTACCCATAATATGCAGCAAGCAACTCGCGTTTCTGACTTTACTGCCTTTTTTAGCACCGATGAAAGTCGAATTGGTCAAATGGTGGAATTTGGAGAAACTGGCCAAATCTTTCGGAATCCGCTAGATACTCGCACCCATGACTATGTGTCTGGACGATTCGGTTAATAGAATTTTGGATTTTAGATTTTGGATTTTGGATTTTAGACCAAAGCGACGTGATACACCAAGGTTTAAAATAAGCTAGTGTGTGTCAGCCCATATACTAAAAAAATCCCAAATTCCTATGACTCATTCTACAGATGTTGCCACTTTAGCTCGCTGGATGGCGGCTGATTTTAGTAATCAAGCCCAGGTTTTTGAGAATCCGGCTTTTTTCGCCCATATTCGTGTATGTATGCGTCCCCTTGATTGGGGGGTGTTATCAGGGGTAAGTTTGTTTGTGGAACAGGCTTATGATTATATGTTGAACAAGCCTTATCGGGTGCGGGTGTTACATCTGAAAGCTGTAGGGGATAAAATCCATATTCAAAACTATATAGTTAAAGAAGAAAAAGACTTTTATGGTGCTTCCCGTGATTTACCACGATTGCAGACTTTAACGAGCGATCGCTTGGAAAGGCTTTCTGGTTGTAATATGATTGTAGAGTGGACTGGTGGCCAATTCAAAGGCACAGTTGAACCAGGAAAGGGCTGTATTGTCATCCGTGACGGGCAAAGAACTTATTTGGATAGTGATTTTGAAATTGATGGTGAAAAGTTCATCAGCCGCGACAGAGGGCGAAATCCTGATACAGATGAGCATATTTGGGGTTCTGTCGCAGGTCCTTTTTACTTTGTGCGCTGGGGGAATTTTGCCCAAGAAGTGAAATTAAATCCCTAATCTATCTTTATTATAGGACAGGCTTTGGGTCTGTCCAGTTCGTGAAAAAATTAATTTAAAAAAATTTCTCCTAAATGGTGCTAATTAGGAAAAATTCTGCTACTATTAGTAATTGTGAGTGCGGCGACATAGCCAAGTGGTAAGGCAGAGGTCTGCAAAACCTCCATCCCCCGGTTCAAATCCGGGTGTCGCCTTTATATACAAGGAGTCTAACGAATATCTTTCGTTAGACTCCTTGTCATTTGACTATGAATATATGACATAGAGCTAACCTTGAGATTGTCAGAATCAGGATATCCAGGATTTAGGGATTTGCAGGATAGTTTTGTCGTTTTGTTGACAGTTTTTTTGGATAATGATTTTTATTAGTGGTTTTATTGTACTATTTGCTAACAATATCAAATCAAATATTCTGTTAATCCTTTAATCCTGTAAATCCTGATTCTCACAAAAATTAAATCCTGATTCTCACAAACATTAAACTCAAGATAAATTAATTTAACTGACCGTGAAATACTATCAACAACATCCTAACGCCTTTCCTGTTCAATATCTCCAGGACTTGTGGGGAGAAATCCAAGCTTGTCCCTATTTTGCTATCAATAATCTTAACCGAGATTTTATTAATACTAAAGGCTTTTCTGTAGTATTTCAGCGTCAAGGTTTAGCAGAAGTTACCCAAAAATTTCCCTATTTTAAGCCTTATTTGGATATAGCACTTTTACCTAATTGTAATGCTTTTTATCTGAATCCTTTACTCCTCAAAGCAGGTTCTCGCGTTGACCCTCATATTGACCGGTCTTTGCGTTCCTATTGTAAAACTGTTGAACCACCTGCATTTGTCAGCGTTCTTTATGTGCGTGTACCAGAGGATATGGCGGGGGGAGAATTAGTTCTCAAATCGCAAAAACGCCAAGTTGGACAAGTTAAACCCCAAACCAATTCTTTAATTTATTTTCAGGGTGATTTAACTCATTCTGTCAATGCAGTCACAACTGTGGGAAATCGTTTAAGTCTTGTGTGTGAACAGTATTGTTTGAGTGAAGATGAACTTGAGGAAATACCCCAGTTTACATTAGAATCCAGGGCTAATCAAGGGAATGGAAAAAAACAAAAAAGGTAAGTTACAATATCAACAATAATTAAACTTGTCTGCCTAATTCTAAGTTTACCGAAACTATAAAATACCCAAAATTATTTATAAAGACTTATATTTTACTTAAACAAAATGCTATGCGTAAAAGCTAAATCTATCCCTGAATCAAGCAAAATGCAAATTGCCTCTTAATATCAAATTCTCCAAAAAAAGAGGTCTTTTTAGACCCCTGAAAAAATCGAAATACAATAATCTCTGATTTATAACAATTACAGTAAACCAGTATTAGTACCCTGTTTACCAGTTGCTAATTCCACCTTAACAATTTTGCCACCCATTTTTTGAATCCGTTGTTGCTCACGGAACCAGTTTTCATAAGGAACTAACTTAGTAAAGTAGGTATTTTGTAATTCGCGTTGGGTGCGAGTCCGAGTTAGGCTAGGAACACAAGCAGTTACTTTAAATAAACGAGCCATTTTGTTTCAAATCTCCTGATATGGTTTGGGAAACTTTTTTATCTCAAATATGTTGAGTGAAAATCTTTAATTATTTTTTCCAAGGCTGGAAATCAACCATCAACACTAGACTGATAACACTTACAATCAATCAGCAAGAGAACCTTCTAGCAATCATGATTGATCTCCAGACCTTAACAAAGCCGCACCTACATCACTAAGTGCAAACCTAACTCCTAGCTCAAGCCAGAGGAGACATAGTCAAAGTAAACGCCCATTTCTTTACCAGCGTCGGGACCCACCAAACTAGCGGTTACTTCCTTCATAGCTTGGATAGCTTGAACAGTAGCGCCTACAGGTACTCCCAAGGAGTTGTAGGTTTCTTTCAAACCATTCAATACGCGCTCATCCAAAATGGAAGCGTCGCCAGCAAGCATAGCGTAGGTAGAATAACGCAAGTAGTAATCCAAGTCACGGATACAAGCTGCGTAACGGCGGGTGGTGTACATATTACCACCGGGACGGGTGATATCAGAGTACAACAAAGATTTAGCTACAGCTTCTTTAACGATAGCAGCAGCATTAGCACTAATGGTTGTAGCTGCACGAACGCGCAGTTCACCAGTAGCGAAGTAGCCTTTTAGCTTTTCGAGAGCAGCGGTATCAAGGTATTTACCTTGAACGTCTGAAGAATTGATAACGGAGGTAATTGCGTCTTGCATTGTTGTTTTTTCCTTATTTCCAACCTGATTGCAACAGTATGAGTTTGAGCCGACAAAACAGCTAAAACTTACTGCATTGCACCAACAACGTAGTCGAAGTAAGAACCAGCTTCACCGGAGTCTTCAGCAGACAACAAGGTAGAAGCAACGTTCTTCATAGCGCTAACGCCACTAGCAACTGCATCAATGGGAGTACCCAAAGATTTGTACATTTCGCGGACACCAACGATACCGATTTCTTCGATGGCTGTAACATCACCAGAAACGATTCCGTAGGTAACGAGACGGAGGTAGTAGTCTAAGTCACGCAAGCAAGTAGCTGTCATTTCTTGACCGTAAGCGTTACCACCGGGGGAAACAACATCAGGACGTTTTTGGAACAGTTGGTCGCCAGCTTGCTTAACGATGCGTTCGCGGTTTTCGGTCAATACTTGAGCGATGCGAAGACGGCTTGCACCACCAGCAACAAAACCTTTGATGCGATCTAATTCACCGGGGCTGAGGTAGCGAGCTTCCGCATCAGCATTCAC
>JANMGZ010000632.1:0-4593 GCA_031374905.1 Dolichospermum sp. OTE_70_metabat_362_sub | reverse complement strand
AACCTGCTCTGCTGAGGGCTGGTTGATAAGCGTTCTTTGATGCTTCCGCTAATTGTTTTTGAACTTCAGAATAAACGTAAATTCCTGAACGGTATTGAGTACCAGCATCATTACCTTGACGCATTCCTTGGGTGGGGTTGTGGCTTTCCCAAAAGACTTTCAACAGTTGGGAATAACTAATGATTTTGGGGTCAAATACAACTAACACTACTTCATTATGACCTGTCATGCCACTACATACTTCTTGATAGGTGGGGTTGGGTGTGTAACCAGCCGCATAACCTACCGCAGTTGTGTAAACTCCTTCTTGTTGCCAAAATTTGCGTTCTGCGCCCCAAAAACAGCCTAAACCAAAAATGGCGGTTTCTAAGCCTTGAGGAAAAGGTGCTTTAAGAGGATTTTTATTAACGTAATGATGTGCGGGTACTCGCATGACTTCTTCTCGTCCTGGTAAGGCTTGTTCAGGTGTAGGAAGGGCTGACTTTTTACCAAATCCGAATATTCCCATGATTTTTAATTTGTCTTATCTATGATTGCTATTCTTCTTTATTGTAAAGATTTTTGTAGTTATTACGGGTTGGTGTGAATAAATTTCATGGTGTTATTGATGAATCGTTTCTGGACGCAGGATTTGCGCCCCTACTTTATGAATTATTCATGATCATAATCTACTAGGGTTACATTAAATACTTCTGCAAAACATTGATTTATAGAATAACCGACTTGGTTACAGGTAATATCGGGAATCCATGCGGCTAAACTGCTAACTGATTTATCAATAATGCCACAGGGAATAATCTGTTCAAATCCTGTCATGTCTGGACAAACATTTAAGGAAAATCCATGCATGGTAATCCATTTACTAACTTTTATGCCTATAGCGGCGATTTTGTATCCTTCTAACCAAACTCCGGTAAAACCAGGAATCCGTTCTCCTTTCAAGTCGTAATTTGCTAAGACGCGAATTAATACTTCCTCCAGTTGACGCAAGTACCAATGTAAATCTTGACGATAACGGCGTAAGTTTAAAATGGGATAACCTACCAATTGTCCGGGACAATGATATGTAACTTCACCACCTCTTTCAATCCGATGCACATTATAGTTACTTTTGTCAATATTAAATTTAATAAATTCTGGGTTTGCTCCTTGCCCCAAGGTGTAGACGGGGGGATGTTCTAGTAAAATTAACACATCATCTAAGTCTGGGTTGTGAATGCGCTCTGCAACTAGCGATCGCTGCCACTGATGAGCAGTTTCATAAGGTATCAAACCGGAATTATATAATAAACAGCGGTACTTGTGAGATTGAGTGCTATAAGTCATCAGTAATTTAGTAAGAGATAATTGTCAAGCTATGCAAAGGATCTTAAAGGAACGTCAAGGAAATATACTTTAGAAACCACAAGGTGCTAGTTTGAATATATAACCTCAATGGGTGTTAGGAGGAGTTATCTACAACAAGTATCAAGCCAAGACAATAGAAACCAATTTACTGATTGATGGGAGCTTAAAAATTTATTTGCATCAATCAGGATAAAATTTCCCAAAAGAGTCGTATTCTCTATACAATGGTGAACAAAGACTGAGGGACAAAAAAAGAGCAAGCACTCCTATTGTGGTAAAGTTCCATAGAAATAGGCATTTAAAAGAACCATATCTCAAAAAGCCTAATTCAATAGTTTTGCTTGGATAGCCAATTGTTTGGCAACCAGATGATAAATAGCGCAAACTTGAAGATGTAAGAAGTGTTAAAAATGCTAAAAGGCAATGTCTTAAGAATAGGTGATGATTTGTGTTGGTGGCAGTGATAAGCCTGACCGCAATTTCTATTCCTACCTGAAAACATCACATATAATATTGAGCGGGAGAGTTTACATGAAGCTTGTCATCCACGGTAAAAATATTGAAATCACTGATGCAATCCGCGAATATGTGCATCAAAAAATTGAAAAAGCAGTTAATCATTTTCAGAACATTACAAATGAGGTGGATGTCCATTTAAGCGTGGCTCGCAATCCCCGAATAAGTACAAAGCAAGCAGCAGAAGTAACTATTTATGCTAATGGTAGCGTGATCCGGGCGGAGGAAAGCAGCGAAAGCTTATACGCAAGTATTGACCTAGTTGCAGATAAAATTGCGCGGCAATTACGGAAATATAAAGAAAAAAGACAGGATCATAAAACCCAACCTATATCAACTAACGAAGTAGTAGCACCAGAAATTGTAGCAGCGGATTTAATAGGCGATCGCACCCCGGAATTACCCGAAGAGGTTGTTCGCACCAAATACTTCTCCATGCCCCCGATGACCTTAGCAGAAGCCCAGGAACAACTGCAACTGGTGGGGCATGACTTTTATATGTTCCATAATGCAGAAACCAGTGAAATTAACGTTATTTATGAACGTAATCACGGCGGTTATGGAGTAATTCAACCCCGCAATAACGGTAATGGCAACGGTAAAAACGGCAAATCAGCTAACTCTAATGTTGCTGTACCAGAAAAGTCTAAAACCTAATTTATAGGTAATGGGGACTGGGGACAAACCACTACCCATTACCCATTATTAATTGTCAAGTGTCAATTGTCAATTGTCCATTATCAATTGTCAATTATTTTGTACTGTTTTTAATGCTTCTTCAACGTGGCCTTTAAAATTCAACATGGAATCAAATACATACTGAACCACACCATTTTGGTCAATCACATAGGTGACTCGTCCAGGAATAAAACCAAAAGCGGTAGTTGCACCATATTGTTTTCGCACTTTATCACCTTGATCACTTAAAAGTGTAAAAGGTAAACTGTGTTTGGCTGCAAACTTCTGGTGAGATTCCGGGGAGTCACCACTTACACCAATTACCTCAGCACCAGCGGTTTTAAACACTTCATATTGATCTCGAAAAGCACAAGATTCTATAGTGCATCCTGGTGTATCATCCTTGGGATAAAAATAAAGGACAACGGATTTTTGACCACGAAAATCTCTCAAGCTGACATTTTCGCCATTTTGAGAAGATAGACTAAAATCAGGCGCGGTATCTCCAACTTTGATAGACATATTCAAAAATTCAAAATTCAAACATTACTTAATAAAAGTTTACCTTGTAACTTAGCTTCTAGAATTTTCCTTGATTAAAGTGCATCAGGAGGAGTAAGGTAAGATTCTCAAATAAACTATTCCATCTATGCGTCTGAGTTCCCTTGATGTGTTTCGTGGTATTACCATCGCTGCGATGATTCTGGCTAATATGGCAGGAGTCGCAGATGATGTTTACCGTCCCCTCAGCCATTCTGAATGGCACGGTTGTACACCAACTGACTTAATATTTCCCTTCTTTTTATTTATTGTTGGTGTGGCGATGACTTTTTCTCTGTCAAAGTATACCGGACAGAATAAACCCACCCAAGCAGTTTACTTACGCATCCTGCGCCGCACTGCTATTCTGTTTATATTGGGTTTAGTGTTAAATGGTTTTTGGAATAAAGGTGTTTGGACTTTTGATTTAAGTAGTATCCGCTTGATGGGGGTATTACAACGAATTGCTTTAAGTTATCTTTTTACATCTTTGATAATTTTAAAATTACCTCGCAAAAGTCAATGGCTATTAGCAGGAGGATTACTAATTGGTTATTGGTTAATAATGATGTATATTCCAGTTCCTGATTATGGTGCGGGAGTGCTGACACGGGAAGGTAATTTTGGCGCATTTATTGATAGATTAATTATTCCCAAAGTGCATCTATATAAAGCTGATGGCTTTAATTTTATGGGAGATCCTGAAGGACTTTTCAGCACCATTCCGGCAATAGTTAGCGTTTTAGCTGGTTATTTTACTGGGGAATGGCTCAAAGATAAAAAACAGGCTACTTCACAAACTAGCATGGATTTAGTATTATTTGGTTTGTGTTGTTTGGTAATTGCAATTATTTGGGATGTGGCATTTCCCATTAATAAGAAAATTTGGACGAGTTCCTATGTTTTATTTAGTTCTGGTTGGGCGTTAATGTTATTAGCCGCTTGTTATGAGTTGATAGAAGTGAGGCTAATAAAACGCTGGAGTAAGCCATTTGAAATTATGGGATTAAATGCGATCGCTCTTTTTGTTGCCTCTGTTTTCTTGATTAAAATCACGGCAAAAACCAAACTGGGTACAGGTGAAACTGCTATTAGTATCTATAATTGGATTTACAAAAATATCTTTGCATCTTGGGCAGGAAATTTCAACGGCTCATTTTTGTTTGCACTTGTTACTCTGTTATTTTGGTATGGTGTTGCTGTTTTAATGTATCAGAAACGCTGCTTTATTAAAGTGTAAATAGGGTTTGGTAAATAAGTTATCTATGAAGGGAGGGAACAGGGAACAGAAAGTGTCCTGTTATCTGTTGCCCAAAACTTCAGTTCTGAGTTTAAATCTCAGTTTCTTACTTCTGCTTTGCTCCAGCTTTAGCAGCTTTTGCCGCTTTTTTAGCAGCTTTTTCAGCTTCTGCTGCTGCTAATTCCGCTTGTTCTTTCTCTTCGGCTTTCTTATCGAGATAGTAGGCGATGTTTCCGTGGAAAAGACGTGGTTCTTCGCCGGGACGGAACTCG
>JANMGZ010000597.1:0-1904 GCA_031374905.1 Dolichospermum sp. OTE_70_metabat_362_sub | reverse complement strand
AGAAATCTCTATTTCCTGGTACTTTCTCCCCTTGGTTAGTGCCATTGGTTTAGCTTTATTAGCTTCAGGATTTCAAGAAATTAGACAATTTAACCGAGAATTAGCAATAATTGCCATATTTCCCTTAATTTTCGTCTTTGTCAAATTATTGACAATGCTGATTTCGATTCAGGTTCTCTCCGCCCAAATAACCTCTTTTGTTTTATGGTACTTGGGATTTGATTCCACAATTGCGGGGACTATTATTTATGTTAATGGTGGGGCGATTGATGTTTTGTTGCCATGTACAGGAATGTCACTTCTGATCATGCTATTAAAATTTTCTTTCGTGCTGTCTATTCTTTTTCCCTCTTTGCTGAAAAATATTTATTTGCCTTTTATTCTGTCAGTGGTTTTTAGTCTAGTTTTTTCCATTGGCCGATTGATTATTATGGCGCTAGTGGTGACAGATAAACCTGCATTTCATTATTGGCATGGTTCTCAAGGTGGTGATCTCTTTACTATACTCACGTTCCTAGCCTTTGGGGGTGTGATTCTTTTCCTCTCACCTAATAATCAAACTCCAGCGTCATTGACAACAGCCTCCCCTCAGAAGTCCCAGCCAGTATCCTGGGTGATGCTACTGACAGGTATCAGTTTAGTAATTATTTTACTTAATTTTTTCATTAATCCTAGAGCGGGTTTGAGTGAAACCGCAGTTTATCGTTTTCCGTCACAAATTCCTCTTCCCGGTTGGCAATTTGTCGCTAGTGAACCTCTGACTTTATCACCAGAACAACTAGCCAAGGAAAAGGAAATTGATCCCCCTCTACTGAATACGGATATCACAGTTGATAAAACTAAGGAGATATTGTCAGGACAAATTTATCGTTACCAGAAAGCCGGTCAGGGCTTAACTCTCAACCTTGCCTACGTTCCTTTGAATACAAGTGATGTGAAGTATTACTATGAGCGATTTAGTTATCTGACTGATTTACCTAAGCTGAACGAACCCGTGGAAAAAGCGAACCCTAAAGGTTATCATTTCGAGTTTTCTGATCAGCAAAACCGCTATTTGACGGCTTGTATTAATTCTCAGGGCAAAAGTACGGTAACAATATCTCAATTCAATGCCTATTTTTATCCTCTTTACCTAAATCCTGTACAATGGTTGAATCTATTTAGCGCGAAACAAATCATCCGTGATCACCGTTGTATCTGGGGGCAACTTTCCTTATCTAAGGCTGATGGTAATGATACGGAATTAGAAACTACTTGGCAAGCTTTATTGTCCTATTGGCACAGTAATCTTTCTCAGTTTAAACTTTAGACCCGCATGGAATTTCAGTTCTAGGCTAATATACTGCAAACGGTTCATAGTTTAACCAAATATGAAACCCCCTCTCCAAACCTCTCCCCGTTCACGGGTAGAGGTTAATAACTTAGTTTTTTCATCAATAAAAACTACAGTTCCTAACCGTTTCGAGTATAGCCATATTTGAATATTTCGCGAAAATCCCAGATCAGCATAATCATTTATTAGTGAGAGTCAGGTAGGAGCGGCGATTAAAAAATACTTCAGAATCACTATATACATTGTTAAATCAGCGCTTAATTATTGAGACTATAAATCACTATTTTCGTTTTGTTTCAAGGCTCGTCTGGCTAATTTGACGTAGGTTTTTACTGTATCATAGGGCATTTCTAAATCGGTAGCGATCGCTTGCAATGATTCTCCCATTTCTCGACGTGCTAAAATTGTCGCCCATGTTGAGGCAGTTTTTTCTGCTCGTTCTCCCCCGGTGCGTTGCTTTTTTGCTTTAAATAATCCTGTTAATTCTTCAATGCGTTCTGCTAATAAGTTAGTTAAAACTTGTAAAGATCCATTTAGTTCACTTTCTACCCAGTCTGAACGGGTTTGTCCC
>JANMGZ010000586.1:0-1557 GCA_031374905.1 Dolichospermum sp. OTE_70_metabat_362_sub | reverse complement strand
CCAGAGTTTGAAAGCTCAGTCCTTCCCCTCTACCAGAACTGTAATCATATCCTTTAGCTATCGCCCCAGCGCGAGCCATTTCCCAACCCATACCATCCCCAATCATGAGAATGACGTTTTTGGTTTTGGTGGCAGATATAGCGGGGCTAGAATGGTTAGTCAGGGTGATGAATATACCAACTACAATGGTCAAGGCTGTAGCCAATAAACGGCGTTTAAATCGAAATTGTGAACCAGATTTAATAACCATCGGTAAAATACCTGCTGTGGAAATTGCCCTCTCATGAGAGAATATTACAAAATGATCACAAAACTTTAAACTTACTTAAATCATGGCGAAAATTCAGTTTGCTAAAGGTGTGGACGAAACAGTAGTTCCAGATGTCCGGTTGACGAGAGCAAAAAAAGGTGAAAGCGGTACAGCTACATTTATTTTCACCAATCCTAATGTATTAGCGCAAGATGGCACAGATGAAGTTACCGGGCTATATTTGATTGACGAAGAAGGGGAAATAGTTATTCGTGAAGTTCAGGGTAAATTTGTCAACGGTAAACCAGAATCTTTAGAAGCGGTTTATGTGATGCAATCTAATGATGAATGGGATCGTTTTATGCGGTTCATGAATCGCTACGCTGAAGAAAATGGACTAGGATTGAGCAAATCTTAATTAGTTATTAGTCAGTGGTCATTGGTCATTGGTCATTGGTCATTGGCTAAAACTTAAATATTATCTATCTATGCAACTTGAACCACACCCAAATACACAGCAAGTTTCTGTAACTTGTGCGGTGATTACCATCAGTGATACCCGTTCTTCAGATACAGATAAAAGTGGTCAATTAATTAAAGAACTACTTTTAGGAGATGATCACAATGTGGGATTGTATCAAATTATTAAAGATGAACCCGCAGAAATTCAAGCCCAAATGGCAGCTTTCGCTAAATATCCTCGTATCCAGGCTGTAATTTTTAATGGGGGAACGGGAATTGCTCCCAGAGATACAACTTATGATGTTTTAGAAAAGCTTTTAGGGAAGACTATACCCGGATTTGGGGAATTATTTCGATTTTTAAGTTATCAAGAAATTGGTTCTCGCGCTATGGCTTCTCGCGCTGTCGCTGGTGTTTATCAAAACAAAATTATCTTTTCTCTTCCTGGTTCTAGTAACGCTGTCCGACTGGGTATGGAAAAGTTGATTTTACCAGAATTGGTGCATTTGGTAAAACAAGTAAATTTTTAACTAATAGCTACTGCTGAGGATTGTAGCAAACCTGGCTAAAAACAAGAACTTAAATCCCCAAATAAGGCAACAATTCGTCAGTGTTTTAATGATTATGACAATACCTTGGCTAAGTCCGTTGGGTTGCGCTGTCGCTTAACCCAACCTACAGAAAATAGCAAAGGTATTGATAATTAAAGTAATTTTTCTCCCCGTTGGTAAATTTCCTGGGCGTAATCTGTCCAAGTTCCTTGTCCCCAATAACGAAAACAGCTAGTTTGTAACAAAAGATTATGTAATAGCAGTTGGCGATATTGACTATCTTGACTCAGATTT
>JANMGZ010000549.1:0-6803 GCA_031374905.1 Dolichospermum sp. OTE_70_metabat_362_sub | reverse complement strand
GGTTCGTTGGTAGTGTGTTTGGTGGTGCTAAAGCGAAGCTACAGCAAACTGTGAATAAAAAGCCAGTTACTACAACTGAAGTAGCGCCACCATCAAAATTAGCAGATGGTTTGGTAACTATTATCTCCGTAAATGAAGCTGAAGCGAAAATGGAAGGTTTGTCTGAGGAAGCTGTTTCCCAATCACCTGTTTTAGAAATGGTAGAACCAGCACCACCCCCAGTGCTTGAGGAAGCAGAAAAACAGGTAATTTTGCCCATAGAACCGGAAACTATAGTAGAGATAACTCAAACTGAGGTTGTGATTTCAGAGTCACCGATAGCCGGGGCAGATGAAACTTTAGTCGAGATAACTCAAACTGATGTGGTTATTGCCATAGAAGAAACTAGCGAAACGGCAAGTTCACCAGAAATAAATTCCCCAAATTCAGTGACATCGGAGTTATTAGCCGCAGAAGCAGCCGAGAAGTCTGATCTGACTGTTGAGGAAGTTAAACCAGTTGGGGAAGCATTGCCAGAACAGATACCTTTAAATAAACCAGTTGAGGAGTAATTAAGGGGATTTACGCTGCTGATTCTGATAAATCAAGGGAATCTGGGTAATTTATGATATTGCTGCCGCTGGATTAAGTCCCAATTGGGATAATAAACGGTCAATATCAAAATGCTCAGACATTAATTGACGAATGCACTCTATTTTAATTGGTTCATGGACGCGGACTTGACCAAAGGTGCGATCAATTATCTCTACTGTGGTGAGAGTGTCTAAATCCACGGATAAAATCGGGATTTCTAACTCTTCAGCGCGGTTGAGGATGAATGCAGGAGGTGGTAGTTGTCCAGTCAGGATGAGGCATTGAGTAGATGTTTCTAGGGCTGCTTGTTGAATTTCAACGCGATCGCCTCCTGTCACTACTGCCATATTCCGACGTTTGCGGAAGTATTTAACGGCGGAGTTGACGTTCATTGCCCCAATGGCTAAACTTTCGACTAATAAATCTAGGCGATCGCTCCGACAAAGAACTTCCGCGTTTAACTGCTTGACTAATTCCCCGACACTCACACTGCGAAGGATATCGCTTTTGGGCAATGTTGCTAGAACGGAAATACCCTGTTTTTCCAAGAATGGGCGTAAGAGTGTTTGGACTAACTCTAATTTTTCTTGAGGAACTTCGTTAATTACAACACCCATTAATCGGTTACCTAATTGCTGTTTAGCAAACAACAATGCCTCAGCAGAGGTTAGCGATTGATAACGGCTGACTAAGAGTACAGGAGCATCTAATTTTTCTGCCAGTTCCAGTAAGGATAATCCAAATAAATTTCCTTCTGATAAGTTAGCAGGCCCTTCTAAGACTACCAAATTACTCTTTGGTATTTGAGAATACTGCTGTACTAATAACTGTTGATAGTTAGTTGTATCTTCTCCCTGTAAGCGTTTCTGGACAGTAATTTCGTCTAATGATAATAAGGTGGGAGCAATGCGGTTGTCTGGGAGGTTGAGGTTATGAGTAATGAACTGGACATCTTCTTCAACTACTGTCCCCGCAGATGTCTTGACAAAATTACCCAAAGGTTTGCCATAAGCAATATCCAAACCTTTTTGTTTTAGCTGATGAGACAAACCTAAAACTGTTGCAGATTTGCCACTGTAAGCTTCAACTGATCCAACCAGCAAGTATTTAGCAAGTGTTGGCACGTATGCACTCCTAATTTCAAAAGTTTGTACAACTCAGCTAGGTGTCTACTAATTTTAGTGCAATAGGCGGAAGGTAAATAGCTTTAGCAATCCTAATCAAGTAAATTTTTAGAATTAACTGGGAATAAATCTAGTTGTGGTAGTTATTGTAGCGATTTTGATTAAGATAAAAATATCTGTTTAAATAAATAACTTATGCTTGCTGGTATATAGAGGCTCTACAATTAATTGCTAATAAAAATGCGGCACAGGAAATCCTTGTAGAAACGTTTTATGAAACGCCTCTACAAACTGGATATGTCTAATGCTATTAAACTATTAAACTATAACTAAAGCAGCACTTTAGTTAAACAAGGCTTTTTCATTTTTTAATAGTTGACAACACTTAGCTGACTGATACTATTAATTTCGGTAATAGAACTATAATTCCAAACATTTTCAAAGACTAATTTTTCGTTACGGCTGGTACTAGAATCATAGATAATTTCTGTGACAAATCTTAAATCTGATCTCGATAAGTCAAGATTACCTTGACGTAGTTGGCTAAATTCGATGACTTCTGGGGTTAAGAAATATTTTCCTGCTTTCTTGTCAATCAATCTAGCTCCCCTGGTGTTGTAAAATGGCACCCAACGATTGTCTTTACGAGCATAGACTGTGTAAACTACATTTGCATATCTAGTAACTGGTTTTTCCAGGATATCTAGTTGTACTACTAAGGCTTTTTGATTGGAGTTAACTAATCTTCCTATCTTAAATAAACCATTCCAGTCTTTGACTCTAAAAGCTTTGGAGGAGTAACGTTTTTCTTCTCTTTGATTTTCCTGTCTATTATTATTTTGATAATCACCCCTATTATCATCATCACCTCTACGAGAGTTGCGATTATAATTACCTGCTGTGGTGTTTGTGTTAGTGTTGACGTTGGTTATCTGACTGATACTATTAATTTCAGTAATTGAGTTATAATTCCAAACGTCTTCAAAGACTATTTTTTCGTTACGGCTGCTCTTAGAATCATAGTTGATTTCTGTGACAACTCTTAAGTCTGATCTCGATAAGTCAAGATTACCTTGGCGTAGTTGGTTAAATTCGATAACTTCTGGGTTTAAGAAGTATTTCCCGGCTTTTTTGCCAATCAATTTATCTCCGCTAGTGCTGTAAAATTTCACCCAGCGATTGTTTTGACGAGCATAGATTGTGTAAATTACATTTGCATATCTAGTAACTGGTTTTTCGAGGATATCCAGTTGTATTACTAAGGCTTTTTGATTAGAGTTGACTAATCTTCCTATTTTGAATAAGCAATTCCAGTCTTGGCTGCGATAGTATTTTGATGAGCGATAATTTTCTTCTCTGCCATATCCACTGTTACGATTATTATCATCATTGCCTCGACGACGATTATTTTTGTAATCATCATCATCATCATGATCTTTACGATTCTTCTGTTTATGATCGTCTTTTTTAGCAATTAAAAAGTTGGATTTTTCTCCACTTAACAGATTTGTTAATGAATCGTTTTTTCTCTGTTCTGTGTTAACAGTTTTTCCTTGTATATCTAGTATTTCTGTTGTTAAAGAAAAAACCTGAGAGGGAACTGACACAACCGCTAAGATGGAGAAACTTGTAACTGTTAGAGCATTTTTGCACAAGGATGTAAACAAATAATTGTGTGACATAGTTGTTTTCTGCGTTTATTGGTAGATTTTACGACTTGGCTGATAACAGTATCGGACTGAATATGATATTTTTAAGTTCCCAACGTTGTCTAATTTTGTATATACTTTTTATTTAATCTCTAATTGAAGTCTTAATTTCTTACCATGCCATAACATCATTTGGATTTGCTTCATAATCAGTAATCCGACGATCAAGTTCTCGTTTTTGTGCTGTTGTTAAATCGGGATAAGCCTGTTCTGCTGCGATACTTTCTAAAATATCTTGTACAATCCGAATTCTATCTGCAATACTCAGGGCTTTGATTTCATTTAAAGTTACACTGATTCCATGTTGACTAAACTTCAATAGGAATATTTTCTAGTGTAGGCGATCGCTCTACACATTGAGGTAATTGAAGGGAATTCATGGGGTGCGATCGCACTATACTCCATTTCACAGATATCTGGCTTATCTAATTCTAACCTTCGTAGCTTTGAACGATAGTGGTAAGATGATCACCATGCTTATAAATATCTGTTATGGCATCAATTGGAATACGAGTCTCGTTTTTATTAGAATCGAAAACACTAATATACTTCTGTTTTGTATTAAACCATAATCGGCAAATAGGCTTTCTATTATTATCATCCAGTAGGATACCCATGTAAGATTTTGTGTCTCGATGTAACACCCGTTCTGGTTCAACAACTTTACTCACTATAGCTCTTACAATTCGATAACCTTCCAATTCCTCTTCTGTTGTAACAATGCCCTCTTTTCCTTCTTCTTTTACCTCTTCAACTATCTTATTTGGCTCTGGTTTAATGACTCTATTATCATCTTCAACTCCAAGAGCGATGCGAAGTCTATCACTAACTTTTTCGCTGATAAATTGGTGAAATGCTTTGGTAACTATTGAAGTAAATTGGTCTTTTATCGTCGAAGTAAACCTACTACCAGCAGGATTGGAACGTATGAAGAAGAAACGCACAAACTCATCATCTGGAATTTCAAATTGTGTAGTCAAAATTTTTCTGATAACTGAAGTATACTTGAGATCATTAGCTATACTCAATATCTCCTCAAGATTAAAATCTTCCTTAGCCAGCTTTTTTACTTCTTCTAATGCTTCTTGACGTGGATCTAAAAGATTAAGCTCCAAGAAAGGTCTTGTGTCCATTTTGTTAGCTTCTTCAAGATCAGAAAAAAAGTTATATTGGATGCCATTGGTGAGTATAGCAATACGAGCTTTAGTAACTGTGAAGTATCTAAAAAGCTGAGACATTTCTGTTTGAGTCAGATCAATACCTACTTTTTTACACTCAATAAGGATGATTATTTCTCCATCACGCATGATAGCATAATCAACTTTTTCTCCTTTTTTAGTACCGATATCAGCTATATATTCGGGAACTACTTCTTGAGGGTTAAAGATGTCATATCCCAGAGCAGATATAAACGGCATGATCAAAGCATTTTTTGTTGCCTCTTCTGTCTTCAGATGATCGATTAACTTTGGAATACGTTGAATAAGTACAGCAATTTTTTCATCAAAACTCATGTCTTAAAACTCACTATATAGAAAAATCTATTAGTCAATATACGTAACATACGCGTACATAAACTAATAATCAGCATTGTATCAGCAAGGTAGAAATTTTTGTTCAAAATATACAGTATTTTTCTGAAGCTCATTCTTTTCTAAATGGCGGATACTAATGTAGTATTAATTACATATTTGTATATAAGTTTTTATAAAGCTTATAGAAGCACTGCTTTGAGATCATCAGCTTCAAGATCCTGTAAGTCCTCTATAATTTCTTCAGCACTTAAACCAGACGCGAACAAATCTAATACATCTGATACCCTAATTCTCATTCCCTGAATACAGGGACGACCACCACATTGTTTAGGATTAATTGTAATTCTTTCCAGTAAATTTGACATATAAGCTGATTTCATAAACTCTTATTTTCAGGATAAATCAAGTTTGTAAAATCTGCAACTCAATTAATAACAGTAATCACTAAATTAAGCTAAAATAAAATAAATAGCAAAATCCTCGCCAGTATATGGTTACATCAACACAACCAACAACTCAAACCTTATACGATCAAGACTATTACCTGTGGCTGAGAACAACCATTAACCAACTTCGCACAGGACAATTTTCCTCTGTTGATTTAGAGAATTTATTAGAAGAATTAGAAACTATGGGTAGAAGTCAGAAGCGAGCAATTAAAAACTTATTAAGAAAGCTGCTTGTACATCTACTAAAACTCAAATACTGGGATAAAGAACGAGAAGGTAATCAAGGACATTGGCAAGGGGAAATTAGAACATTTCGTATCCAGATAAAAGATGAACTTAAAGATAGTCCAAGTTTAAAACCTTACATTTTAGAAATATTTGATGAATGCTATCAAGATGCCCGTAAAGAAGCATCAGATCGTTCTCAACTTCCTCTTGACATATTTCCTCTTATACCAATTGGTTCATTAGAACAAATTTTAGATGATTGGTTGCCGATACAAAAAAATGAAGGATGAAAAATTCATCCTTCATCTGCAAACTTGATGCTGTTTATGCTTTAGTTCTTAACACCTGTATGGACAGTTTTCGGCAATAACCACCCTAGAAATTTATAAACTTACACCATGTTTTTTGGCAATTTCCACAAGTTGCTCATATTGATGTTGTGTTGCTTTAGCTAAAATTGCATCTGCTTCTTCTGGATTAGTACCATCTTTAGGAATTAAATATTTAACATAAAGAGAAACAAAATCAACCACAGCAGCTAAACCTGTTAATTCGTGTTTATCGGCTTGATTTCCAGCAATTACAGCAACTAATCCGGCTCTAATGGGATCAGGTCTTACTTTCATGAATTGATCAACTAATTGCTTAGAATAATCCGCTGGTGCTAAATTCTTTAACTTAGTTTGATCAGGTTTAAATTCTAATCCTGCGGCTGTTGATTGATCCAACATACACCATTCAAGAAATTCTTGTAGTGCAGCTTCAGGAAGATTAGGAAGATATTGATTTAGTTCTAAATTAGACACAATTAGTTACCACTTTTAGTATTTAGTAATTCCTAATTGATAATTCTTCATCTGATCATTAGGAATTATCAATTATTCATTAATATTCAGACTAACCCTCGATTTTGTGAACTTTTGTACTGCACATAACAATTATATAGAACCCTGACTTATCGAAAATTAGATCCCCGACTTCTTAAAGAAGTCGGGGATCTTAAGTAATATAAATTAAGCTGTTCTAAAACGAGCTAATTCTTCCCCAGTTTTCGCGTCGTGGGCGTGAACAGTACACACCAAACAGGAATCAAAAGAACGGGCGACATGACCGACTTCTACGGGATCTTTAGGGTCTTGAATTGGCGTTCCTATTAATGCTTTTTCAATCGGTCCTAGTTGTCCT
>JANMGZ010000536.1:0-4635 GCA_031374905.1 Dolichospermum sp. OTE_70_metabat_362_sub | reverse complement strand
TGTTTACATTATCTCACTCAACCATTACTAAGGATTACTAGAGCGATAGCGTTCGCAAGAGCGTCCCGGAGGGAACTAGCGCTGCTGCAAGTAGATCATGTAAATATTCACCTCACCTGAAAATTATCACCAATTTTACAACTATGAAAGAAGATTGATAACAGATGTATCTACCAGTTTATGAGATACCTGCTTATGAACATATTTCATAATAGAATCAATAATTTCTTGTTGGAGAATTTCACATAATACTTGTTTATTACTTTGTTTGAGTTCTACTAATAATTCTTGAGTTTTCAAAGAGATATATTTTAGAGTATCCTCATCTGGTAAAATTACAGGAGTTTTTAAAATATACCTAGCAGAATTATTTGCAGATGGATTAATATCTTTTAAGCAAACCCAAAATACTGGCGAGTTACAATAAGCTAATAGAAAATATAAATCAACTGAAGATTTAGGAAAAATTCCTACTATAGATTGATCAAAAAGACTTTCCTCAATTAATGCAGCGGTAGGACGTTTAGATGTTACCATAGGAAAGCCAATTCCCGTTTTGAAATAGTAGGATGAGTTTTGAAATCTTGATTTTTTATTTGTTTTATAATGTTCAACTGCATCCTGACTCCAATCTACATACCATTGAGTTGGCTTCATAAAATTATAACCACCGCCTTTTAGAATAGGAATAAAATGTTTTGATCCTTCTATTCCATTTAAAGGATTTTTCAATGTAGAAGGTTTAGTTTCAATAGAACTAGAATTAACGACTAAATAATCAGCAGAACCTTTGACTAAAGCAGATGCTTTCCGCAGAAAAACTCTATCATTTCCTGAGTAGAAACCTGTCACACAGTTAGCAATATCAGCCATTTTAATTATATTATTTGACAATTTATTAAAAACTGATTCATTAGCCGATATAGGAATAGATAGAGATTCACTGTCAAAAATATCTTTCTGAATGATATTATTACTATGAGATTTAATATTTAGAGATTCTGTAAAATCTCCTAAAGAATTAATACATCTTACGGAAAAAGAATGGTTCGATTTTGGTTTTTCAGCACGTATAGAAATAATACAAAGACCAGCATAACCAAATGAAATACCTGGAAATAGAGATGAACGAAAAACATCTACACTTTCAATAGTAAATTTTTCGAGAAGATAACGTCTGATAGTAATATGACTGTGAAGATATAAAAAAGTGTCAGGAATAATAAATACAAGTCGTCCTTTTTCAGCAAGCAATTTGAGACAACGTATTAGAAAAATAGTATATGTCTCTTTAATATAAAATCCTGGATATTTTCTTTTTAATTCTGTACGACGTTCGTATTCTTGCCAACCTCCATAGGGAGGATTTCCCAAAATCTTTGTAAATTTATGACCAAAAGATTCGCATAGGTCTAAATCTGGACAAAAAATTGTATCACGTTCTCGTATTTCTACATTTTTAAATTTACTAAACTTTAATTTGAGACTTTTTGCGTGTTCAGGATGTAATTCATAAGCGACAGATGATATATCTTTATTAATATCAAGTGCTGCTGCTAAAAGATGTCCTTCTCCTGCACAAGGTTCAAGTAGTTTATCATTTGTTTCTAGTCTCAATAGTGAAACCATATATGAAGATAAAGCTTGATTTGATGTAAAATAAGTTTGGTATTTATCTCTATTTTTTGTTTCTATTACCATTGTAAATATCCCATTAAATTAAATTTCTCAAAATCACTTACTGTTTTTATGAATATAGTCACCAAATAGCATCTTGCAATTATAATCATCACCTAATAGAGGAGTTCCCGTTAAACCAATTTTAATGGCATTTTGATCAGATTGACTCAAATTTGCTAAAAAACTACCTTTAGGGTTATAGCTGCGATGAACTTCATCTAAAAAGTAGATACGTTGAATATTCACATCATAATCTTGAGTAAAGTCATAAGATGAGAAGGTTTTAAAACTTACTTGGAAATACTATGATAATTAGTCCCAACGCTCATAATTATACTAAATACAAATCAAGTAGTTTTATTTTATAAAAGATTTTATTTTAATAGAGACGAATATCATTAAAGAAAGAAGTCCAAATTATAGCGGTATGCACTTGAATGATATACATCATAAACCCCCTCCTCGCTTGCGGGGTGGGGGTTGAAGGTGGGGTTCTTGTATCTGACTCAAACGCAAACAATAACCTCTATATTAAATCTTATTTTAACAAAGATGAGTTCTATCAGTCAAAATTTCATAACCATTATCTGTTACTAACACTGTATGCTCAAATTGAGCAGATAAAGCATTATCAACTGTTACCGCAGTCCATCTATCAGCTAAAATTCGGGTATTCTTAGAACCGGCATTTAAAATTGGTTCAATTGCTAAAGTCATTCCTGACCGCAATTTCACATTTGGTATATCACGAGTCCGATAGTTAAAAACCGCTGGTTCTTCGTGTAAATTTCTACCTACACCATGACCAGTAAATTGTTCCACCACAGCAAAACCATTGGCTTTAACATGATCTTCAATTGCACCTGCAATTTCCTTTAGATGTACACCAGCTTTTACCTGTTCAATTCCTTTGTATAAAGATTCTTCTGCTATTTTAATCAGTCTTGCGGCTTCACTTGTCACACTACCCACAGCGATAGTAATGCAGGAATCACCATGAAAACCTTGGTAAAAAGCACCTGTATCAACTTTTAAAACATCTCCTGTGCGAATTACCTTTTTATGACTAGGAATTCCATGCACAACTTCATTATTAATACTAGAACATATAGAAGCCGGGAAACCGTGATACCCTTTAAAACTAGGAGTTGCATCCATTTCGCGGATGCGTTTTTCCGCATAAGTATCTAAATCAGCCGTTGTCATTCCCGGCTGAACCAGTTCAGAAATTTCTTTGAGAACAGTTGCTACAATCTTCGCTGATTGCCGCATAATTTCGATTTCGCGGGGTGATTTAATCTCAATCCCTCGGCGTTGCTGTTTTTCGGGTTTTGCCTGGACTGGTTGAGACAGTAGATTGGTGAAAATATTCATCATGAAGTTTAAGAATTAGCGGTGCTTTTACCGATTAAGAGTGAAGTTGTTGAGATTTATTGCTAAAAAATATCTATTATTTAAGTTAACTTATTTTGCGCCGCTAGAGAAACACAGATATTCATCCTGTGAATCCTGATTCTGACAGTTAAAAATGATCACTTAATCACAATTTCTCCCTTCATTCCTGCTTCTGTGTGTCCAGCTATAGTACATTGTAAAGCATATTTTCCTGGTTTGATGGGGACAAACACCCATTTGGCTTCTGCACCAGGTTTAAGTTCTAATTCGTGAATATTACCTTTAATTTCTACATTGCCGGCTTCGACTTTTTGAGTCCAAATAGCATCAGCAAAGTCTTTAGCTGTAAAATAATGTTTTTGAGTGCTAGGATTATTTAATTTGAGATTGTAGCGTTTACCTGAGATGAATTCTAACTGATTTGGCTCAAATTTTAATTCATTAGCAGCATTACCCAAGCTAACCGTAATTTCTATAGGTGGTTGTTTTAGGAGATTATTAGCTAGATTTTCTGCTGTTGCTGGAGATACACCCATGATTATCAGACTCATTAACAGGGAGAATATGCAAATTAAGAAGTTACTCATGGCTAAGTAGATAATTGTAAATCACACCTGTTCCCATTATCCATGACTAATATTCATTTAATCTTTTTTTGGGCAAGAATTGGTGGACCTGCTGTAACAACAACAATTTTATCAGGATGAAGTAACTCACGAGCAGCTTGATTCACTTGATTGAGATTGACTTGTTCTATTTTGCTAATAAATGAGCGCAATTCTACCTGATTTAAGCCATAAACTTCATTCATTACCATTCTCTGACTTAACTGTTCGGGATTGGCTAAAGAAATATTATAATTGCTGATTAAATTGCGTTTAGCTGTTTCTACTTCTTGCGCTGTCACACCTTGTTGATGAACTTGTTTGAGGAGTTTGCGGGTACTGGAAATTGCTTTGGGTGCGTCTTCTGGACTGGTTTGCATTTCAATGAGAAATGTCCCGACATTCTTACCTGTGATGAAATTGCTATAAATTCCGTAGGTTAAGCCTTGGCGATCGCGCACTTCTGCCCCCAGTCTACTCGATAAGGTATCCCCGCCAACAATTTGATTCAAGATCATCGCCGCATAAAATCGTCTATCTTGACGGCTAATTCCGGCATAACCCATATAAGTTATCGCTTGGGGTTTACCAGGAACAACAGGGTTAACATTAACCACATTTTTTGGCATCCCCACATTGGGATATTTTACCGTTGGTGGCTTGCCCTTAACTTGCCAATTTCCTAATTGTGCTTGCATGAGCGATCGCACTTTGTTAACATCAAAATCACCCACCAGTGCTAAAATTGTGGTATCAGGACGATAATGTTGGGCTTTAAAAGCAATCACATCTTGACGTTGAATTTTTTCAATACTTTTCGCAGTCGGGAAGGTGTGTAATGGGTGTTTTTTCGGATAAATAGACTGAACAAAGATGCGATTTGCTATCTTTTCAGGATCATCCAAATCTGAATCTAGGGAAGTTAAAGCCTGTTGACGTGAAAGGGTAAACTCTT
>JANMGZ010000534.1:0-9843 GCA_031374905.1 Dolichospermum sp. OTE_70_metabat_362_sub | reverse complement strand
GAATCTGCTGAGGAAAAACATGAAAGTAATGCTCCGACTGAATGATGCTGGGACTTTAATTGTCTACGTTCCCAAAAAAGATTTAGAAGAAGAAGTAGTCAAAGAAACAGATGGTGCAGCAGGTAAAATTCTCACTTTAGCTAATGGTTGGGAATTAGAATTTAGTGATTTTCCAGATAAAAGCTGTTTGCCTTTTACTGTAGAAGGTAAACGTCTTCCTTAAAACAAATCCTGGCGATTATAAATCGCAGCTACACAAACAAAGTCCACCTGCGTGGACTAAAGAAAATTTAACCCACAGAGGTGGGTTTTGCCTGTGTAGTTGCGGTTTCTAACCGCCGATTTAATTTATATTTCCAAAATTAGGTTATCGCAAATGGGTGAAAAATATTTGACTTTATCGGAATTGAATATTGAAGGCCAGTTTTTAGGGTTTGTGGGCAATAAAACCGGAAAATATAAACATTTACGGTTAGGAATTGCGAATGGGAAAATTAAAGTTAAAATTCCTAAAAATTTACGTTGTTCTCTAGGCTTATCTTTAGTTCCTGGTGAGCAGATTCACATAAATGCTATTAGTAAATTAAACCCCCGTAGTCATAAATTAAAACTGGAAGCTTATCAAATTCAAGCAATTGGTTTTTGTCTTGTCAAAAATCCCCTTCCTCTTCCTCAACCAAAAGCCAAGATTATGGTATGTCAAAAATCTGGTTGTATGAAAAGAGGTGGAAAAGGGTTATTATTAGACTTAGAAAAAACTTTGGGCGATCGCGGTTTATCTGATAAAGTAACTATCGAACATACCGATTGTCAAAAACGTTGTAGCAGCGCTCCCAATTGTGTTTTGATGTTAGGTAAAAAGCAATACAAAAAAGCTCATCCAGAGGCGATCGCATCTTTGTTAGAGAATCATTTGAGTTAAGTTGTCAATATATGGTACAAAATCTTTACCAAGATTAAAGAGATAAAATCTTATTCACCTATTTTTACTGTCAAGAGTTAACATGACTGTAGTTACTGCTAAACGCTTGAAAGTTGCTATATTTCACAGTCAGATTTTTATCTTTTAACCAGACTAGCGACCAGTTTAGCTAATTCTGCCGGGTCAATTGGTTTAGGCAAATGTAACTGAAAACCTGCCTGTATAGCCCGCATTCGGTGTTCTCCTCCAGTATAAGCCGTTAATGCGGCTGCGGGAATGTTACCACCTTTTTCAGGGGATAAAGATAGGGAATCGGCGCTGCTTTCAGCAGATCGCACTTTGCGAATTAAAGAATAACCATCTTCCTCTGGCATTCCAATATCACTAATTAAAACATCTGGTGTCCATTGCTGAAGCATCTCCAATGCTTCTCGCGCTGATGACACTACTTTAACTTCTGCTTGGCATTCATTGAGAACGGTAGAAATAAATTCACTGCTATCAGCTTCGTCATCTACAACTAACACTTTTACGCCTTCAAGTATGGGAAGAGCAGTCAGAGAATCCAGAAAGATAGAGGAAGATGTTTCTGTTTCTTCTCTATATTGCGCCTCGGTATTTCTATTCTCTTCTGGCAGTGGTAGTCTGACTATAAATGTTGATCCTTGGTTTTCACCTAAACTTTCTACATAAACAGTACCACCATGCAATTCTGTTAAATGCCGCACCAGTGACAATCCTAGTCCTAATCCACCATAAGACCTAGTGCTGGAACTATCAGCTTGACGAAAGCGATCAAAAACGTAGGGAAGAAAATCAGCAGCAATCCCTACTCCATCGTCAACTACTTGAATTTGGGCATATCTTTTGAGTTGATGATGATCAGTTTTTAACTCTGGGTTGTTAATAGTGATCTTATTCAGCCTAATTTCTACATTACCGCCTTGGGGTGTAAATTTGATAGCATTGGTTAACAAATTCCAGATAATCTGTTGTAATCGGTCAGAATCACCGGAAACAATCACGGAAGAAGCTAAATGACTTGTTCCGTCTCCTGACTCTTCAGAATAGGGGTGAAAATGTAAATTGATTTCCTTCGCTTGAGCGGCTAAAGAGGCAGTTTCTATTGCTAACTTAATAATGGGAACTAAATCGCAATTGCGAGGATTAAACTTTAATTTACCTCTAATGATGCGGGAGATATCTAAAAGATCATCAATGAGTTCGTTTTGCATCTTTGCATTGCGCTCAATCGTTTCTAGTCCCTGTGCTACCTTATCTGCGCTGAATTTGCGAGTCCGCAATAGATGAGACCAGCCGACTATAGCATTGAGAGGCGATCGCAATTCATGGGATAACATCGCCAAAAACTCATCTTTCATTCGGTTAGCTTCTTGTAACTGCTCAGTTTGTGTCTGCAAAGAAGTGATCAAATTAGCTCGATCTTTTCCTATGGCTACTTGGTTACAAACTGCTTGCATGATAGCTATTTGATTTTCATTAAATTTAGACAGACTCCGGCTACCAAAAGAAAGAGTAGCCATCAGCCGCTCCTGAGCCATCAACGGATGACTATAATAAGCTTTAATACCCATAGAGCGAATTAATTCTGTTTTTGGGTCAGTTGATGCCTGCACGTTATTTACAGCAATTGCCCGTCGCTCCTGAGCTACAGTACCGCACACTGCTTGACCAAACTCCAGGATTTCAATTTCTTGAGCCAGTTCCTCAGAAATACCCCTGTAAGAAGCTAACCGCATTACCTGAGAGTTTTCTACAACTACATAGTTAAAATAAGCATCTAAATCAATCTCCTTTCCTAGTTCTTGGAAAACACTATCAATCAATACCACAGGTTCTTGGCTACACAGGAGAATGTTAGCTGTATTAAATAGTAGCTGAAGATTTTTATAACCTGAGGACAGGTCTTTTTCTACTTGTTTGAGCTTAGTAATATTTTGGAAAGTCATAATACAGGTTGCTGGATAACCATGTATAGCTGGCAAAGTATCAGAATATATGAGCAGAGAGTGAATACCTTCAGAGGTATGCCAGTCTATCTCAACTCCTGCCAAACATTCTCCACGTGCCACCCGTACCCCTGGCATTTGTTCATTAGGAATGAGATTACCGGAGGCATCCGTACAATGATAAACCGTGTGATATTCTGCCGCTGGTTTGTTTTTGGGAAATTCACCCCCGGCTAATTTATCAGCAGCTTGATTCGCAAATGTTACTCGCGCCGTTCCTGGTTCGATAAATGCGATGGGAATCGGCATCCAGTTAAGTACATCTTCTAGCCATTGTTGGTGATTTCGTAGCAAATTTTCAGACTGCTTCCGCCCTGTAATATCTAAAAATGCCGCGATACAACCTCTCGTTTGTCCATGTTCATCAAATAGCGGGGCGACAGACTCCAACAAGGTAACAACCGTGCCATCATCATGAATAACATCAACTTCAAAATCCAAAATTTCCACACCATGAGCCGCAGCATACTGCATAGGTAGTTCTTTTTCGGTCAGTTCTCTACCTTCACGGAAAATTTTAAATGTTGTTGGTCTTGCTTCTGCGGGACCAGTAAGAGAACCATTTTCATGAGGCTGCATCTTCAGGAGCTTGGCAAAAGCCGGATTCATGGTAATAGTTTGACATTCTGGATCTTTGGCTATGCCAATACCAACAGGGATCATGTCTAACAAGGTTTGTAACTCGGTGACTCGGCGCTCTAATTTTTGGTTGAGTTTGAGAATTTTCTTTTTGCTTTTTTGAAGTTCTGTCAGTGCTGCTTGTCGTTCACTTAAATCCAGGATAAAGGCTATAGATTTCTCCCGTTCTTCTTCCAGTAACACAAAACCAACTAAAACAGGAACACGACCACCATCTTTGCGAATATATTCTTTCTGAAATGGCACACAAGCACCGTCTGCACTAAACTTAGCTTGAGCAAGAGCTTGTTCATCTAAATATAGAAATTCCGGTGGTGTCAGATGCCGCCAATCTAACCTACCAGCTACGAAATCCTCGGATGTATAACCAATTATTCTCAGAAATTCGTCGTTTACCTCGTGGATACCACCATCAATGTCACCACATAAAATACCAATAATATTAGCATTGACGAAACTTTGTAGTTTCTCTTGGTTCATTTTTAATGCTGCTTCGGCGCGATAGCGTTGACGACTAAGGCGATCAATTACCAGCGCACTTTGCCAAACTAAACAGCTAAAAACTATAATTAGAATAATAGCAAACAGCGAAATAGCAAAGCCTGGATCGTATAGCATCGCCCGTTGACCGCTAAGTATTAACCAACCCACTACAAAAGGGATAATTATCGCGGGGAATAATAACCGCCGAGCTATTAACCCACCATAACTATCATTAGTTATGACGCGCATTAACCCTTGCCTTGAACTCGCCCTCAGAATGCCGATAGACAGTGCCATTAAAGTCAGCGCCGTATGTAATGCCATTGATGTTGTGTGTAAGGCAATACGATAAAGCAAGTCTTCTTTGTAGGCATAGCCCAGGATCGACTGTAAAGAAATACAAGCGGCTATAATCGTAAAAATTTGGGCAATCCAATAATTATGCTGTCTGTTTGCCTGAACAATTAGATATAAAGCTGAACCAATCAGTGAAAAACTTAGTGCGGTGTTAACCCCCATGCGTCCAGGGTGCAATGTCGTCACCACTATTGTTAAGTCCCGAAATAACAGTTCATCAATCCCGAAATTCCAGCCAAACAAATATTGAATAATTGTCAGTAAACCAATTCCGGCTACTGTTACAGCACAAACTTGGGAAGTTCTCAAGTAAAGAATACGCCTGGTTTCTCCTAAATTTGACCTCTGAACCGCCATGATTTGGGATAGCCACAGGGATAATCCAGACAGCAAAAAACATAATGCTGAATTTGCTTTCATTGTCGCAGGACTACCAGGAAAACCTAGTTTGAGAATTTCAATATCAAAATACCAGCCCAGTAGTCCCAAGCTACCGATGAATATAGTAATTGCACTGCTAACTCGTACTACCCCTAAACGTCCTGATATTTTCAGTAAATCTTTTATCCTCAAGTGATTAGTATTTAACATTGAGGTTCTTGAACCTATATCTAGCTATGTAAATAATGATCTTAACTATTTTTAATAGCTCTAATAGTAATATCATTCTATCTTTTGTATACTACTTCTCTTTGAAAAAATTTTAATCTAACTATAAGCATAATATCATACACTAGGATAGTAAAAGATGATCGTGGCTAAAAAAATCTATCTTCGGAAATATTTTATATTTGTTGATTATATGGTATTCATCCAAAAGTGTTGAAATTTTCGATGAGAAAATATAGCGATCATCTGGGGGACAAAATCCAAAATTGTCATAAGTGCTGAGTTTGAGGAAAAATACAGAAATTTTAGCTTTTTTGCTACTTTCTTATTCTTCTCCAATCTCAGCATTTACAGCTTAGTCACCATTCCCAAACCGCTTAATTAAATCTTCAGGACGGAGATTGGAAATAAATTCGCGGAAAGCTTCCTGTTCAGCTTCATCAGCATCACGATCTACGGGAATAGAAGCATCAGCAACTACTTCTTCCATGACCCAAATAGGGGTATTTGTCCGGAGAGCAATAGCGATCGCATCACTCGGACGAGCATCAATTTCTTTTTTGACATCCCCTTGCTGAAGAATCAACGCAGCATAAAATGTATCCTTTTGCAAAGTATGAATAATAACTTTATCTAAAGTCATATTCCATGCTTCCATCATGTTCACCATTAGGTCATGGGTTAAAGGTCGAGGAGGCTTCTGATTTTCCATCGCTCCCATAATTGCTCTTGCTTGTTCCTGACCGATATAAATGGGCAAAGCGCGACGATCTGAACCATCTTTCAGAAGTACAATCGGGCTGCGAGTGATCGCATCTAATGCTATACCAGCGACTTTCATTTCTATCATTGGTTCAGCCTCTAAAATTCTTTAATCGCTTGGAACTATGTTGCGGATAATACACTTCTTCAGTTTTTTCTGGTACAGAAATAAACATAGAACTTTTCTTGTCTATAATGTTTCTATTAAACTTCGATAATGTAGCATTGCCTAAGCCATATTGTTGATGAATCACAGAATTAAATTAACTCAAGGCCGAAGTGTAAGGTTTATCTACCTATCTTGTCATCAGGTATAAATGAACCGATTTCACACCCTGTTAACAAATAATTTATTTATCCTTCATATTTTATCCTTCTTTAAACTTATGATTCAAGTATGCCTTGGGATTGATGTTAATATGTTAATATTCATTTACCAAAACCAGGAAAAATTTAAACTTACAGGCTTTACATTTTTTCCTAGAATTATTAGTTGATTTCCGCCAAAATTAGGCAATAAATAAAATTAGTTTCGCAAAAGCCGTGTTTACAGGATTAATTCAAGGTTTAGGAACAATAAAACCCTTAACAGGAGATTTGTGGCGGATTAATTATCTTAATCAGCCAAAGATGAGTATTGAGGATTTGGTCTATGGTGATAGTGTGGCGGTAGATGGCGTGTGTCTGACAGTTGAAGAAATCTTAAAAGATGGATTTATTGCCACCGCTTCCCCGGAAACTCTTCGCCGCACAACACTAGGTAAAGAAGAAACTCAACAAAGATATGTCAACTTAGAAACGTCGCTGCGAGTAGGTGGTAAAGTTGGCGGTCACTTTGTTATGGGTCACGTAGATGGAATTGGTCAGTTAATCACATCTGAACAAACTGCTAGTTCGTGGGAAATGACCTTTGTTGCCCCACAAGCGATCGCTCGTTATATAGTTCCTAAAGGTAGTATTGCCGTCAATGGTATCAGCCTCACCGTAGCTGAATATAAATCTGAGTTATCTCAATTTACAGTCGCCGTCATCCCCCTGACATATAGCGAAACCAATCTCAGTCATTTAGTAGCGGGTAGCTGGGTAAATTTAGAAGGAGATATCCTGGGTAAATACGTCGAAAAATTCCTAACTCCTGCAAATCATCATCAACAAGAGGAAATTACAAGCACATTCCTCGCAGAAAACGGATATTTGTAGGTTAACTGGGAACTGGGGACTAATTCGTTGTCAATTGTCAATTGTCAATTGTCAATTATTCCCCCGTTCCCTGCCCAAATTACCGAGCCTGGGCTGTTTTTGTGCCTTGTGTGCCTTGTGCCAATTGGCTAATACCACCTTGTAACTGCACACCTGGATCAACAGCCACCCATCCATTTGGAGTGAAGTGACGGACTTCAAAGTGAAGGTGAGGACCAGTAGAATTACCAGTGCTACCAACTCGACCAATCACAGTTCCTGGTTCAACCCATTGACCAGGTTGAACAAAGATTTCTGACATATGCCCGTAGAGACTTTGTTGAGCCGAACTGTGATTGATAATTACAGCTAAACCATAACCACCTAACCAGTTAGCTGATTCTATTTGACCTTTAGCTACTGCTAAAATTGGTGTTCCCGTGGGCGCACCTATATCTGTACCAGCGTGAAAACGGCGATCGCCTGTGATAGGATGAACACGCCAACCAAATAAAGACGTAATTGGTGCAGCAATAGACAGAGGGAAAACTGTTCCCGAACCACCACCCGCACCACGGTAGGCAATGGTATTAGTATAAGGAACTTGAGGTAATACAGATGCCAGGGAGAAGTCATAGGACACCATGCTGGGACGGGGGGCAACATTACCCTCAATCATCGGTGCTGGTAAACTACCTAATTGGGGAGCAATAGGAGTAGAACTTACCCTAGTAGTGCTAAATTCGCTAGGACTAGGAATAAAGCGATTAGCATTATAGGCAGCTTTTGTATGACTGCTAGTATTATTGTTGGAAATCCGCCAATGCTTTTGAGGTTGACTGATTTTGCTGACACTATTAGCAACAGCAGCAGCAACATTCTCGCTTTGATTGCTATTTGCAGTTATAGCTTGTACTGCCAATTTTCTTTGGGGGGAAACTAGAGGTAATTTAGCAGTTTCACTTTTTTTCAGCCAAGTTGGTGATGATTCTTGGGAATTAGCCACAGCAGGAGCTTGATTTGCTTTATTTCCTGTCACTACTACAGAACTGGGAGGTTCATAGTTACCTGTAGCGGCATTTTTGTAATCTGTAGGATCAATATAAGCGTTGTTATAATCCTGCGGTTTATTCTCTGTCTCTTTGGCAATATCTTGATAATTATTGCTTGTTTTAGAAACTTCTGGGAGTTTTTTAATTACTGAGTCAGCTTCACTCACACTAGCAGTAGGTTGAGTATTTTCACTTTTAGGTTTGGAAATTCTCACACTATCGCTATCAGAAGCCCTTTTACTATTTAGCCTCTTTTTTAAATTAGCTTGGCGGGTAGAAAAATCTGGCTGTGGCTGGGCTATATCTGAAACAATAGTTTCCTTCTGGATTGGATTTGTAACTGCGGTGGGTTGAGAATTCTCAATAGTTGGAACAATATTGTCTATTGATGCAGTTTCAGTTTGAGCAGTTACAAACCCGCTACCCAGAAGACTAAAGCTACTTAGTAAGCAAAGGCTTTGTGCTGGTAGTCTAGAAGCAAAGCCCTTACTTGTGCCACTGGCGTAAAAATTTTTATGGGCAGATTTATGGTGCTGCGTCATTTTTTCTCTTGTATTGTGTGTAATAAACCTAAAAAAACGATGTCATCAAAAAATGCAACAGGAAACAGACTTACCTATTTCCTTTTTTCACCGGGAGTTACAGGAATCCTCCTGACTATCAGGGGCAAGTTTTGGGTGTGATCTAAAAATCCCCACTCAAAAGATCATGTTGCCTCTTGCCCGTTCCCTGTTCCCCCTTTAATCAATTTTGGGTATACAACCCAAAGAGGTGACATTTTTAACAAATTTAATCATTAAACAGAAGCTTGACGATAACCCAAACTGATTGTACCTGGTTGGCAAAAAATTTCTGGTGTTATGGCTGCTTTTGGATCATAAGTTGTCATTTTTAACCGGAGATTACCCTCTTGAGTTACTCCAACTACTGTACCTAAAAGATTATTGACATAAACCTGATCACCCATATTTGTGAGTACATCAAGATAACGAGACAAGAGAATGTTTATTCCTTCTACCTCTAGACACTCCATACCGGACTTAATTCCTAGTAAAACCTGTGAGGTTAGGATTTCCAGGTGATGAATCATCTGATAATTTTGGGAATTTTGCCATAATTGCAGATTAATCCCAGTTTCTGGAACTTGATTTGCCCAATTAATCCCCACACCAATCACGGCTTGAGTGATTTGCCCTTGATTGACTTTGGTTTCGGTTAAAATGCCACCTAACTTACGACCATCTAATACTAAATCATTTGGCCATTTTATGCCGACGGGTATACCACATTTTCTTAGTTGTGCTGTAATTCCCCAAGCACTAGCTAAAGTGAGTTGATAACTGCTGGTAGCTTTTAAGTTGGGCGCTAATGCCATTGAAAGATATAGACCACCCGGAGAAGACTGCCATTGACGACCCCATTGCCCCCTACCGGCGGTTTGTTGGGTGGCAATAACTACAGAGCCAGGTTTTTCTCCTTGATCAATTAATTGCCACAGGGTTTGATTTGTGGAGGATACATTATTAAAAATATGTAGAGAGAATGGTAAATCTTGATGCTTATATTCTGCTTTTAAGCTATCTACCAAAAGTTGCTGATTAAATTCCACCACAGTTCCCCATAGTTCAAATTTTTTTTGACCGTTGTTCAAGTTAGGATTAATTGAAGATTGTTAATTTTCTGTTGAGGTTTGGTTAAAGATGCACACTTGGCACTGGCAAAATTGGGAAGGTCTACCTTACCTGACTTGTAATCTTCTAAAACCCTGGTCTCATGGTTTCTTTACCCAACAGTTTTGGCCACGTCTACC
>JANMGZ010000515.1:0-1997 GCA_031374905.1 Dolichospermum sp. OTE_70_metabat_362_sub | reverse complement strand
TCATTTCGTTTCTAAAAAATATTTTCTGCGAAATTTATTTGCATTAAACGTTTTTTAGCCTCCGCGCGATTTTTTATTCAGTTTAGTATAAAGTTTGGTAATGCTTTTTCATGCACCAAACAATTATCGTCCTTCTTTTTTTACGTATTCAACTCCGCCACCGGAAGCTACCACTTCACAGGTTAGGCGCGGGCGTTGCAAAATCATTTGAGCACATGAGCCAGTGTCTGGAGCATGTGCGCACCCGATGCGTGGGCGTTGCAAAATCATTTCGGCAAATCCTCCAATGCCCAGAGCAAGGGCGCAGTGTCCCTTCCTGAAATAGCTTGACACATTTTGAGATATAAACAATCTTAATATGGAAGAACAAAAAACGATTAGTAATGCAGAAAAGCGATGGCTAGTGCGTGAACTGGAAGCTGGGCGAATAACTATTGGCGAAGCCAAGGAACGGCTCACTGATGTGAGTAAATATCCACATTCCTTACTTCAGTTTTGGCGGAAGAAGTATGCTTCGGACATTCCGTTAACTTTACCTATCATGACAGAAAAGGAAAGGCAAAAAGTAGAGGCACTCAGACTGCAACTCAAAGCAGCAGAAAAACTACTCGAAGATGCTCAGATGAAGAACATTGCTTTGGAAACGATGATTGACATTGCCGAAGAGCAATTGAAGATCTCCATCCGAAAAAAATCTGGGCCCAAACAGTAGCACAGCTCCGACAGTTCTATCCGCACTATAGCGTGCGCTATTACTGTTCGCTGTTTGGGCGCAGCCGCCAAGGCTGGTATGAGCAAACAAAGCGCGAAGAAGAACAGCACATGGCCACTGCCATTGTGCTGAAGCTTGTTAATGAAATACGGGAAGATTTACCTCGCGCAGGAGTTCCAAAACTACACTTTATGTTACAAGAAAAACTAGCGGCACATGGTATTAAGATGGGCAGGGATGCTTTGTATCAAGTGTTGGGAGAACATGGCTATCTGCTTCGTTATCGAAGGAGGAAACCATATACAACAGACAGTAATCATCCGTATAAAAAGTATCCTAACCTGATCCGTGAAGTCAAATACCTCACGCACCCAGGCCAACTGTGGGTGAGCGATATTACGTATATCCGTTTGAGAGAGGGTTTTGCCTATCTAAGCATCGTTACCGATGCCTATTCGCATAAAATAATTGGATACTGTTTACACCCAACTCTGCATAGCGATGGACCCATCACTGCTTTATTACAGGCTTCTAAATCCAAACAAGGACGTTCGCTCATTCACCACAGTGACCGTGGCTCCCAGTATTGTTGTGCAGAATATGTTAAGGTATTAGAACACCATGGAATACAAATCTCCATGACTGAAAAGGGTGACCCTTATGAGAACGCGATTGCCGAAAGAATCAATGGAATATTGAAAGGCGATTTTTTATTGGACAGAAGCTTTGCCTCGTTTGCCGAAGCAAGCCAAGCGGTAGATAAAGCAGTAGAAAAGTATAACCACATTCGTCCCCATGATAGCTGTAATCGATTAACCCCTGTTCAGGCACACAATCAAAGTGGGTTCTTGCCGAAGAGATGGAAGACTCAGTTGGAAAATGAATTATTGATTAGCTAACCCCAATCAAATGAGAAATAAGGCACCCCCTGTCATGTGGTTTTAGGAATAGGACCAAATGCTGTCAACCTGTTTTAGGATTACCTTTAATCATTATCAAGCAAATACCGGAATAACATGAGTAAGTGTAATGCTATAGTAGGAATAGCAACCCAAATTGTAAACCCGATTCAGGAATAGCAATTAAAACAGACAGACTCTTTTAGGAAGAACGAAAAGATTTGTAACATTGAATCAGGGTTACATTCAAAACCTGTAAAACACTTTTAGTAACTGCCCTTAAAAGTGTCAAGTAATTTTAGGAAGGTTCATCTAACCCCGCGCTCCATTCCAAATAGTCCGCGGTCAATTCCAAATAGTCCGCGGTCAATTCCAAATAGTCCGCG
>JANMGZ010000730.1:0-4036 GCA_031374905.1 Dolichospermum sp. OTE_70_metabat_362_sub | reverse complement strand
GGGACAATTATTCATGTAGATATTAGAGATGGAAAAATTTGGATTCAGAGAGATTTTACTGAGGAAGGGGTAGCTAGTGAGTTGGTAGAGTTGGGAGTAGCAAAAACGGATATAGTTTTAGGTTTTAAGCCACCTTATATGAGACAGTTTACAGGTTTTGTATCGGGTTAGATTTTTTTACATTTTATCTCACTGAACCTACAAAACGAATGTTTTGATATTAACAGCTAAAAATTTATCGAAGTTAAGACTAGGTGAACGCAATAAAAAATTGTGTTGTTTTTGATAAATCACTAGTAAAGATTATGTACCTAGTTAAATCGAAAATTTTTCTAATTTTTTTTACTTAGAAGTTGCGTATATCGCCGTAGTTGTGATATATTAAATGTGTTAGAGATAAGCAAAAGGAAAAAACAAATGAAAACAATAGTAAAATACAATCTCAAATATGAACAACAGATTAAGATTTTCTGACAAAATCTCACTGCTGGACAGCCGATACCCAAGAGAGAATTTGCTGAACTTAGAAGAATACATACAGCAAGAATCCCAATTTGTCAAATACAGGATAGATCATCCTGCTAGAACCAAGGCTATTACATGGATAGTAGAACCACTATCCAGATTATTGCCAGAAAAGACAAAGAAAGAATTATTAGAGCGATTATATAAAGAAAATATACATGACCTGATGATCATTGGTCAGCCTATTTGGATCATTGAAGCAGTTAATATATTGCAACTTGCTTGCTGTATTGCTTCCACCTTACAGATACAAGCAAAAGACCTGATATCAGCCCTACTTCAATAAAGTTATCGAAGTAGTAATTTAGATATTTGGACTCAGGGCAGAAGTAACATTTTGCCCTGTTTTCTTGTATCCATTGTCATTATCTAACATTAGTATGAATTTAAGCAAAACCACCATCCAGCCTTGCTCTTAAAGCGCAAATATAAACAATAGCTGGAATAACTCTTTTATAACTAGGTTCTGTTAACTGCCATATAGTAAATAGTCCTGCACCTATCCAACCTACCGGACCGAGAACCTGAGCTATTGCAATTGACATTGTTTTATAAACAACAAAAGGTAAAGTAATTCCTATTATTCCGCTAAGTGAACCGAGAGTTGTTGAAGCTAGTAAATAAATACCAAAACCAGACAATTTAGCACCAGTCAAAGCAAGAAAAATACTACTACTTCCTAAAAGTTCACTTCCTTTATCAAATTCTGATGCTGCTTTTCTTAACTCTTCTTCCATTTGTCGTTTTTGCTCAGGTGTCATTTTCTCCCACATCGTTTCCATTACCTTCTGAGCAATTTTAATTTCCATGACACTAGCTGATTCATATTTATCACATTTGATTTTTAATTTTTTAGCCGCACGCCTAACAATTTTTTGATAACTTGGATGATCATCAAATATTTCATTAAATATATAACTAGCTGCATCTTGACTCTTTTTAGATAAACGATCAATAATGCGATCAACAGTTGGTTCTTTAGCTTTGAGAATATCTGCTAAAGCTTTTATTTCATCAAAGGAAGCACGATTTAGTAAATATTTAAGGTCATCCATATCATTAAGAAGTATTAACGGTTTCTTGTTGACTTCTAAAAGTATATCAAATATTACTCAATATTCAATAGATTGCTGTGCTGTGTTCTTCCTTTGCGTCTTTGCTCCTTTGCATCTTTGCGCGAAACAAAAAATATTCATAACCCGGCGAATATAATTCGCGTCTACACAGACAAAACCCGCCTTCGCGGGTTCACAAATCTTGTTTTTAGTCCACGAAGGTGGACTTCGTTTGTATAGCCGCGATTTCTAATCGCCAGGACTTTCCAAAAACCCAAAAAATCCCCATCATTAATTATTAGGAGGATGCCAACTTAAACCAATCCAAATTGCCCTAGCTTGGACAACATCTTCATTATTTAATCGTAAAGCTAAAACCGTACCTCTGCCAATAGCAGTTATCCCAATAATATGAGTACCACCATTTGCCCATTGAAAATGATCTAACCATCTTTGTAGACGAGGATTAAACAAAGATACAGATTCATTAGTTACAGGATCATTAGCAGTTATTTTCGCTCCTTTAAACTCATTACAGCGATAACAACAAGCTGATAAATTTTCTCGCTCATCATTTCCCCCCAATGAACTAGGCAAAATATGATCCATAACTAAAGGCATACCTGTTAAACGGCTAGAAGTGCGACAATATTCACATCTATAGCCAGCCTCATTAATAACTTGTTGACGAACTGATTTAGAAATAGATGACACTGGTATTATACTAATTGCTCAAAATCTGGAAGAGAAAAACCTTTCCACTTTAAAAGTGCATAAGCATAAGCTTTTTTCAACATTAAATAATCAGCACTCACTCGCAGAGATTTCAACAATAACCTATCAGATTCACTTAATTGATTATTTTGATTTTTTTCTAACAATTGAAAATGTAATTCTTGCTGACTTTCTGAAACTTGACTTTGAGCAATATTTAATAATTCCTCAATCGTTAATTCTTGCATAACCATGAATTCCCCTTGTAATTCCAGAGGCGCATAATCAACAGCAGGAGGAGCATTAATTTGAGTAGTCATACATTTTTACAATAATTTGTTTTGATTATAACTTATTTTTGATAAATGCCATTTTCAACCCCAACCCTCAATTTTCTTCCTTTCTTCCTTCGTGTTCTTCGTCCCTTCGTGGTTCATTAACTCCGTGTCCTCCGTGCCTCTGTGGTTCGTAAAAAAAACAATCCAGGGGCGGACAAACCGCCCCCATTAAAATCAGGTAACACCAAAAACAATCACCAAGCCCAAAACAGCCCCAAAAACGATCAAGGCATAGAATTGAACCCGACCATTTTCTAGGTATTTCAAACCTTCACCACTGACAAGAGTAAAGAAACCCGTGAGGTTAACAGCGCCGTCAACAACGCGGAAATCAACTTCCATCACTTGTCTAGCTACACGACGCAAACCGAGAACAAAGACACGATGATAAATATCATCAAAGTACCACTTGTTCAAAGATAAATCGTATAGCGGTTGAATGTTTTTAGCGATCGCACTAGGATCAATTTTGCGAGCCAAATACATCAGCACTGCCAAAGTAATCCCAATCACAGAAACCGCCACAGAACTACCCGCCATGACGTAAAACTCATGGGGGTCAAACTCCGCAGCCTTTTCCATAACTGACCCTAAAGTTTCGCTAGGAGGAAAGATAAACTGCTCAAAATAATTGGCGTAGGGAGTCCCCACCAAACCAATCAACATTGAAGGAATAGCCAACACCACCAACGGTAAACTCATCGTCCAAGGAGACTCATGAGGCTCATGGCTGTGGGAGTCATGGGAGTGACTTTCCAATTCGCCCTTTTTCATCGCCCCCGGACCAAAATTAGGTGCTAGTTCTAATGTCCCTGACTTTTCAGCCAAAGCAGCAGCCGCATTTTTGAGTTTTACCTTGATTTTTTCGTCATTACCTCGGAATTTACCTTCAAATGTTGAGAAATACATTCTAAACATATAAAAAGCTGTAATCCCTGCTGTCACCCAACCAATAAACCACAGGAAGGGGTTAGCAGCAAAAGCCGCGCCTAAAATCTCATCTTTTGACCAGAAACCAGCAAAAGGAGGAATCCCCGCAATCGCCAAGCAACCAATCAAAAAGGTGAAACTTGTCACAGGCATATATTTCCGCAGTCCACCCATTAAGCGCATATCCTGCGCTAGAACGGGGTCATGACCAACAACTGCTTCCATGCCATGAATTACCGAACCAGAACCCAAGAATAGCATCGCTTTAAAATAAGCGTGGGTCATGAGGTGGAATAATCCCGCGCTGTAAGCACCCACTCCCATAGCCATGACCATGTAACCCAGTTGGGAAATGGTGGAGTAAGCCAAACCCTTTTTGATGTCGTTTTGGGTAATGGCAATAGTTGCCCCCAAAAATGCTGTAAATGCCCCAGTATAAGCAATTACGTTCATTGCTGCGGGAACATTTTCAAA
>JANMGZ010000490.1:0-11230 GCA_031374905.1 Dolichospermum sp. OTE_70_metabat_362_sub | reverse complement strand
GCGCGGATTGGTGATCCTACTGGTAAATCTGAGGTGCGCCGTCAACTTACGGAAGCTGATGTGGCACAAAATGCCCAAACTTATCTGGATCAAGTGCGTCCTATTTTAGATTTTGATACTCCTGGTAGATTAGAAGTACGTTATAACTCAGAATGGCTTTCACGTCTAGATTTGGGGAAAACTTTAGAGTTACTTTCGACGATGACGGTAGGACAAATGTTAGCCAAGGAAGGTTTTGCGGAACGTTATAAACAAGAGAATCCCATTTTCCTGCATGAGTTCCTGTATCCACTGATGCAAGGTTATGATTCTGTGGCTGTGGAAGCTGATGTGGAATTGGGGGGGACTGATCAAAAATTTAACATCGCTGTGGGACGAGATCTACAACGGCATTTCAAATTAAAACCTCAGTTTGGACTATTGTTACCAATTCTCATTGGGACTGATGGTGTCCAAAAAATGTCTAAGTCTTTGGGTAATTATGTGGGTTTAGGCGAACATCCTTCCCAAAAGTATCAAAAACTTCAAGGTGTACCAGATAATTTACTGTCACAGTATTTTGAATTGCTGACAGATTTACCTTTAGATAGTCTGCCAGAAAACCCCCGTGAGCGGCAAGAATATCTGGCATGGGAAATTGTCCGTCAGTATCACGGTGAACACCCGGCTAATGAGGCGAAGGAAGCTGCAAAAAGCGGTGGTAAGGAAGGTACATTACCTGAGTTTTCTTTGGCTACTATCCCTCAATTTCCCGCTAAATTAGCCTATATTCTCGGCGCTACTGGTCTTTGTAAAAGTAACGCCGAAGGTAAACGCAAAATTCAAGAAGGTGGTGTGCGCCTAGATGGGAATAAAATTACTGATATTGATACCTCTTTTGCAGAACCTAGCGAATTACACGGTAAAGTTTTACAAGTTGGTAAAAACAAATTTATACGTTTGGTGGAAATTGACCAATGACCAATCACCAATGACCAATCACCAAATTATCGTTCCTTTAGATGTACCAGATTTAGACAGTGCGATCGCTCTGATTGATAAACTTCCCCAAGTCACTTTCTGGAAAGTTGGTTTGGAGTTGTTTACTAGCACTGGTCCCAAGATTCTGGAAATTCTTAAATCTCAAGAAAAACGCATTTTCCTAGATTTGAAATTTCACGATATCCCCAACACTGTCGCCGGTGCTTGTCGCGCTGCGGCTGGTTATGGGGTGGATTTATTGACAATTCACGCAGCTTGTGGTATTGATGCTCTGAAAGCTGCGGCGGAAGCTGTGCAAATTGGGGCGGAAAAAGCTGGGACAAAACCACCGAAATTAATCGCTATTACCTTGTTAACGAGTATTTCGGCGCGACAATTGGCGTTTGATTTGAAAATTCCCTTAGAATTGCCAGAATTTGCTTTGGAGATGGCACTTTTAGCCCAAAAATCTGGTTTAAATGGCGCGGTTTGTTCTCCTCAAGAGGTGCAACAATTAAGAGCAAGTTGTGAAAAAGACTTTTTGCTGGTTTGTCCAGGAGTGCGGCCGACTTGGGCTGATAAGGGAGATCAAAAGCGATCGCTCACTCCCTCTCAAGCTATCACAGCCGGTGCGGATTATCTCGTTATCGGTCGTCCCATTACTGCGGCAGCTGTTCCTGAGTTAGCTTGGAATCAGATTGTAGAGGAGTTAAAACTAGTTTCATGAAATAGACCACAACTAGTCGGTTTTAACCGACTTTATTCCCTGAACTAAGGATTTAATTATCAAGATAGTTCTTCCTTATCAAGTTAGTGATAACAAATTCCAAATCAATTGTCAACCCCCTTATTACTATTTTTTTGCTTTTGTTGGGGGTAAGTTAATAACGAGCAAATAGATTATTTAAATCAAATCGGTTTTATGTTAATTAAACACCAATTGTAGTAAAAATGAGCCATGCTAAACCCTGACTGTAGTTTAGGAGTTGAAGAGGAAAGAAGAAGAAGAAAGAAGAAAGTAAATTTCTCTCCTGCTTTTTTGTTCTTGTATTTGATAGCTTGTAATTGCTGGCTATTTATATCTCCTGGATTTCACTACCCTGCATTTGGGAGAAATATTTCTCCTAAACGTGTAAATCCTGAAATTGGTAATTCTTGTTCTGAGCAAAGTTTAGAAACTTTAACAACTCAGTTAATGTTAGATTTACCTAGTTATGCTAACCGTTCTATTCAGCGTTCGCGTGTTCTAAAACGGAGTGTTGATACTTTTTCCTATATATTAGCTGCTGGTAAACCAGAGTTTGAACCTTTACCATTAAATCCAGGAATTGATAATGGAGATAAGTATAACGCGGAAGGGGTAAAACAGGTTTTCTTTACTACATTAGAACGGAAATATATCAATAAAAAAGCTGTAGAATTACAAGAATTCCACAGGCTATTTTTGACAAAAACTAACATTGGCTGGACTGTGGTTATGATGTTTACCCAAGACGGTAGTTATCCAGTTAAATCACCTATCGCACCACCGAGAAATAGTAGTAATGGTGCGATCGCTCAAGGTGTTAAACTATGGTTACGGGATTGTCAAGCAATTGACAATTGACAATTATCCACTATCAAACACTAAAAGGCTTTTACTCCTGACTCCTGACTCCTGACTTCTGACTCCTTCTCTTTGTTGCGTCTGCGGATTTTGGCGTAAAGTTGAATAGTCACAGCCATGAAAATCACTAAGCCAAAAATTAACCAAGCTGTAATATCTGTTGGTAAGTTATTCTTGAATGTCGCCAACATCACAATTATAACCAATAAAAGCGTTGGTGCTTCGTTTAAAGCGCGTAAACTTTGACCTGTCCATTTACATTCATCCGCTGCTAATTGCTTCATTAATCTAGCGCAGTAAACATGATAGCCAATTAAAACCGCTACAAAACCTAACTTGTAATGTAACCAGGGTTCTTTTAAGAGTTCCATATTTGTAGATAAGATCCCAATAGCCATTGCTACGGTTACAAATAGTCCTGGAGTGGTAATAATATTGTAAAGACGCTTTTCCATGATTTGATACTGATTTTTCAGTATCGTTCTTGCTGGTTCTGGTTCAAGGTTAGCTTCAACATGGTAGATAAACAACCGCACTAGGTAAAATAACCCCGCAAACCAAACCACAAAGCCAATAATGTGAAATGCTTTAAACCAAGAATACGCCATGAATCCTAACCTACCTTCATCAATTTACAAATGATTGCATCTACTCTCATTATCAGGTTACGGTGATTTCACAGCAAGGATGTGGGTAGGTTAAGAAATCTTTGTAGCGACTATCCACATTTCTAAAAAAATTCCCTGAATCAAAATCTTTTAAATATACACTTCTCTCAAAAACTCCTGCAAACAAATATTTCTGGTATGTTTCAAAATGTCCCATGATAGACGCTAAATTTGAATTTAAAAAAATCTGAATCATCACATGAGTTTCTTTAGTAAATTTTTTATATGCTTCAGGAGATTCTGGGTCAGAATATGAAAACTTACTTTTACAATATTCAATAGAGTCTTTGGCGTTCATACAAAATTTTAGAAAAGCAGTAGCAGGACAATTAATATAATCTTCGTGTTTTAAATGTCCTTCTGTGTCATTAAAAAACAAGAATTCTTGTATAGGCTTTTCTCCGAGCATAATCTAAGTGTTTTTATTTTAAAAAAGTATTATTTCTTATCATTATATTCTGGAGTTAAATTTTAGTCAAGTTCAGTTAAAAAGCTAAAAAACCTCTTGTAATTCAAAATAATGGCTGAGTGGTGTTTGTCTGACACCGTAAATGGTGCTATAATGGTGTCATGCCTACCGTACCATTGCTTCATGTTGTTATAGATACTAACGTTGTATTCGAGGGCTTAACAAAACAGGGATGTGCGGCTGGTTTAGTCGTTGATACATGGTTAGATGGTTTATTTACTAACAGTTCATGTTTCTAATGCCTTAGCTTATGAATATGAAGATGTTTTGTCTCGTAAACTCTCAGAATCTCGTTGGTACAAGCTGCAACCCGTTTTAGGGACATTACTCAGTTATGCTCATTTCACGACAATTTACTACACATGGCGACCCAATTCACCAGATCCAGGAGATGATCTCGTAATTGACTGTGCTATGAATGCAGCAGCAACAATTATTACATCTAATATACGTGATTTTCAAAATGCAAAACAGTCTTTAGGTTTACAAGTTATGACACCTACACAGCTAGTAATCAAATTAGCATCTGGAGAAATTTAGTTATGAGTAGATTAACACTGAGATTACCAGAAACACTACACCAACAGTTAATCCAGTTAGCTGAAACTGAAGGTGTGTCTTTGAACCAATATATAGTTTATGCTTTAACCCGCCAAGCTGTATCGACAGAGTTTATTCAAGCAATACCAGAGAAAGAAATAATTGAGCAAGAACTAAATTTTAAAACACTGTTACAAGGATTAGGAAAAGCTTCCGAAAGTCAAATTAAATCAATTTTAGCTGAACGTGAAGTAGTACAACCAGAAGAAGAATTAACTCCTGAAATTATTACTTCTCTTCAACACCGAATAGGTAACACCTGTAGAATTTAACTTAAAAAATACTCAACCGTTAATAATGTTTTGATATTTGAGTTTTTGAGTTTCAATTATTATTTTAAACGGATAGATAAAACGAACTAAGTCAATAATAGTTACTATCCCTCTTTTAAGAACATTTCTGTTGATTATCAAAGAGATAGTAAGGAACAAGAAATACAGGTTTATAACTAATTCGATTCTGAACACCGGACAAATGGAAGTAAATCTTGTAAAATCACTCCATGATAATGTTCTTGGGGATAATGTCCCACATTATTAAGTTTGATTATTTCACCATTGGCTACAGATTTTACAAAAGTTTCTGCAATATCTACAGATAGCCAAGGATCAATCATTCCCCATTGGATTAAAATAGGTTGTTGCCATTTTTTAAACCCATTTTCTATTTCTATCATCGCTTTTTCTAGTTGGAAATTGCGAATTGTGTTTAGGAGACTTCTCCCAGATGAAGAACTTTTCAAAAATGGTTTTCTATAAACATCTAAATCTTGATCTTCAATGCGGTAACAACTACCCCCTTCTAAGGTTCTATCAACTAATAGAGGATCTTGAGTAATGATATCTCCAGCCAATGGTAAACCCATTTGTTTGATTTTCCAAGGGATTGTTGTAGAAGTGGAAATCGGTGTATTTAAAATAGCGATATTAGCAATCTTTTCCGGATGACGTAAGGCATATTGTAACCCAACTGAACCTAAAAATCCTTGGACAACTAAAGAAAATCTTTCTAATTCTAAAGCTTTTACAAAGCCTTCTAAAGCTGTAATAAATGCGTCCGGAGTATAAGCAAAATCCTGTTTTTCGGGTTTACCGGAAAATCCATAACCAATCCAGTCAGGAGCGATCGCTCTATTGCCTTGTGCTGCTAAACTGGGGATAACATTTCTCCAACTATAACTTTGAGAAACTATCCCGTGTAAAAATAATACAGGAATTAAATCAGTTCTCCCAATCGGTTCAGCTTCCCGATAAAACCATTCTAAAGAATCTACTGTAATTTTATGTTCTTGAATTGACACGCTATTTTCCTATTTGGGAATGCAACAACACTGTATACGTTCCACATTATCATCTTACAAACAGGTTATAGATGAGCAAATCCCACCGAGTTGCTGATAGCTGACGATTTACCGCTTACCAAATTTGAATAATGGTTCTTGGAAATCTTTTGTCAAGGTAATTGAAGTTTCAGGTGATTATTTTATTGGGAAGAATCTAAATATCAACATTGATATTTTCTATCTGTCTAGCTGCTTTATCCCAAAGCTTTGCGGATTCTTCGTCATGCCAATGAATTCTCAGATTTTCGGCCTTTTTATGGCATATCCGTTCTAACATTTCTAAAATAGCAGCTAGTGTCAACTGCTCAACCAGCCCCTCTAGAATTCTTGTATATTCTTTCATAACAAACAACCCTTTAATTTCTACTGGAAATTGAGGGAATTATTCCTACCTCTGGTGTCAAACATTAACACAAGAAGTAAAAATTCTCGTCAATTAGTTGTGACTTTTATATTATCTACCTAATGAGTCAGAGAATATGCACTTCTTCTTGATTCTATACATTTGGAGTTACGCAGAGTTGCAATGAACAAATATAACAATAGCTACCTGTGAGTACGGTGGGCATTGCCCACCCCACGGATATTTAAAAAATTAAATAGGAGTCCTATATAGCAGGTTAACTTTCTTGTAAAATCTTCAATGCTCTGGTAATATTTTCCTTGACTGATTCTGCTGAAGTTTGTAAAGCGACTCCTTCTTCATCACTAATCGAGACTTCCAAAATCTTTTCGATTCCTCTACTTCCTAACAGACAAGGAACGCCAATTACCACATCATTTAAACTATATTCTCCTTGTAGATATGTGGCTACTGGCAATAGTCGGGACTGATTTAATAAAATTGATTCTACCATTAAAGAAGTCGCTGAAGCTGGTGCAAAAAATGCCCCTCCAGTTTGCATTAATTCTACAATTTCTGCCCCACCATTGCGGGTTCTTGCTACTAATCTATTAATAGTTTCTTGATCTAATAATTCTGTGATAGGAATGCCGTTTACTGTAGCATATCTAGGTAAAGGAACCATCAAATCTCCATGACTCCCTAATACCATAGCTTTAACATCCGCAGGTAAAACTCCTAATTCTAAAGCTACAAAAGTTTCAAATCTGGCAGAATCTAAAACCCCAGCCATTCCCATAACTTGACTTCTTGGTAAACCCGTAGTTTGCCAAGTTAAATAAGTCATCACATCCAAAGGATTTGTTACTACTATAAAAATAGCATTAGGAGAATGAGCGATCGCATTTTTCGCTGCATTTACCACAATCTTTGCATTGACTTTCAGTAAATCATCACGACTCATTCCCGGTTTACGCGGAAAACCTGCGGTAATCACGATAATATTGGAATTAGCAGTATCTGCATAATTATTAGTCCCCATAATTTGCCGATTATGAGACTCAATTCCTCTTGCTTCCAGCAAATCCAAGGCTAAACCCTGTGGCATACCTGCAACAATATCCAACAATACCACATCAGCTAGATTTTTCTCCGCAATGCGTTGGGCTAAAGTGCTACCAACCCTACCCGCACCTACAATAGTCACACGAGGAGAATTATAAACAATTGGGGAATCAGACATAATTTTTCTATAATTGCGATTATTCAATTATATTCTGGTAGGTTAGTGAAAATTGTCAGCATTCAGCTATAGCGGTTATCGCGCTTGATGCAATCCAACCGCGGGCGCAGACCCTGCGCCCCTACAGGCTTAATAACTTGCGTGATCATCTAACCCACCATATTGCTAACTTTGAGGCTAAAACCCCACTACAAGCTAAACAAACTCTTCCAACTGTTCCAACTTTAACCAAATATTGGGCGTGGGGACTTGTCCAAACTTCACCAAAGCATAATCACCCTTAATATCCACAATTTCTCCTTTAGTTTCAAACAAATAACTAGGAAAGCGGGAATCACTAGCTTTAGCCTCTATACTATTTTCTAACTTTTCCCGAATAGCGCGAACCATATTTCCTTTTTTAACAGCCATAAATTCTCCTCGTTCCAAAATAAACGCTTTTACTCAAAATTTTATCTTGCACGAAGACATAAAGGTAATTTCTTTTCTGAAAACAGACAACCACTTACTTATAGGAGAATGCAGACTAACGAGGTATGAAATTTAACTTCAAGTTTAGGTAAAAAGGCAGTTTTACTCCAACTCCTGTTGTATTTATTAATCATCATTAATAAATAATGCTTATAATTAGATTCATCTATGGATGAATATCTTCTTTTATGGTTAACATCAAAATTATCTATTCCCATCCTTTTTATGTAATTAACTAAACTGAAGTCCACGTAAATCATAGGGTAAAAGCAATTATTGCCATCAGTTAAACTATATACATTCAAAGCTTTACATAAAATCAAGGCAACATTATAAGTTTTTACTTATGTATCCAATATAATATTTATTTAATAATTGCTTTGCCAAGTTGATCAATTTACCCAAAAAACCTGTAAACTGATTTTAATTGGTTCAGAGATGGTTTTGCATCTTACCCAACGACCCAAAGTAATTAAACTTTGTTCCCATAGAGAAATCAGCCTTTTTTACATTAAAAGGCTAATTTTTTAGTGCATTAGCAAGAAATTATGATGATCTTGCCTTGATTTTTGTGTCTAATGTATGGCTAAAAAATATGCTTCAAAACATAAATTTGTAAATCCAGGAAATGTATTTATGTCTGAATTTTTTAATCAGGTTTCTCGTCGTAAGTTCATTGTCACTGCTGGAGTTTCAGCCAGTGCAGTATTACTTAAAGGCTGTTTAGGAAACCCACCAGAAGCAGGTAACAGTGGTGGAAATTCCACACAATCTACTGGTCAAGTAGCAGCTAATACTAACCCAGAACAAAAACCAGAAACAACAAAAGCCAAATTGGGATATATTCCCATTGTTGAGTCTGCACCATTAATAATTGCTTTAGAAAAAGGCTTTTTTAAGAAGCATGGGATGTCAGATGTAGAACTTTCTAAACAAGCTTCTTGGGGTTCAGCAAGAGACAACGTAGAAATTGGTTCTGCTGGTGGTGGTATTGATGGTGGTCAATGGCAAATGCCCATGCCACACTTAATTACAGAAGGTAAAATTACCAAAGGGAATAAACCCATTCCCATGTATGTTCTCGCCCAGTTAGTTACTCATGGTAATGCCATTGCGATCGCAAACAAACATCTAGGGAAAGGAATTAGCTTAAAACTTGATGCAGCTAAACCCCTATTTGCCCAACTCAAATCCTCCACACCCTTTACCGCAGCGTTTACATTCCCCCACGTTAACCAAGACTTATGGATTCGCTACTGGTTATCAGCTAGTGGAATTGACCCAGATACAGATGTCAAATTATTAACAGTTCCAGCGGCGCAAACCGTCGCAAACATGAAAACCGGCACAATGGACGCTTTCAGTACCGGCGACCCCTGGCCATTCCGTCTGGTTAACGACAAAATCGGCTTCATGGCCGCATTAACAGCCGAAATTTGGAAAAATCACCCCGAAGAATATTTTGCTATGAGAGGAGATTGGGTTGACCAAAATCCCAAAGCCACAAAAGCCTTATTAAAAGGCATCATGGAAGCCCAACAGTGGTTAGATAACTTTGATAACCGCAAAGAAGCCGCAGAAATTCTCGCCGCTAAAAAATATTTTGGCTTATCTTCTCCAACAGTTCTAGCTGACCCATACCAAGGTAAATATGATATGGGTGATGGTCGTAAAATAGACGATAAATCAATGGCTGCTTATTATTGGAAAGATGAAAAAGGCAGTGTTTCTTATCCTTACCAAAGTCATGATTTATGGTTCATTACCGAAAACGTCCGTTGGGGATTCTTACCTAAAGATTACATAGCTAATGGTGCAGCCAAAGCTAAAGAATTAATCAAAAAAGTGAACCGTGAAGATATTTGGAAAGAAGCAGCTAAAGAATTAGGAATACCTGCTGCTGACATTCCCACTAGTACATCTCGTGGAGTTGAAGAATTTTTTGATGGAGTCAAATTCGACCCTGAGAAACCAGAAGAATATCTCAAAAGTCTGAAAATCAAAAAAGTCAGCATTTAATCAATAGATATTTCCGAAAAAGTAGAGACGTTCCAGGGAACGTCTTTACACGGGTTTTTAAAATGCAGATTTAATTTTCACAAAATACCCATTAACCATTCATAAAATTGAGGAAAAATCCATGACTATAGCCCAAAAACGTGCCACAAGTCCTAAAATCGAGAATAAATTTTTATCAGGTTTGCAAAAACAACTTCCTGAACTTATCCCCCCAGCTATTGCCCTCCTAATTTTCTTAACTATTTGGCAACTATTTTCTTGGACTCCAGGGGCAACATTACCCGGACCAATCCAAGTTATTCAAGACACTTGGATCTTGATTTTGTATCCCTTTTATGACAAAGGAGGCACTGATAAAGGACTTTTTTGGCAAATCTGGGCTAGTCTCCAACGGGTTGCTATTAGCTATACATTAGCGGCAATTGTCGGTATTGGCTTGGGCGTTTTGATTGGTGTGAATAAAACCATGTCAAAAGCTTTAGATCCTTTATTTCAGTTATTAAGAACAGTCCCTCCTTTAGCTTGGGTTCCTATTTCCTTAGCAGCATTACGCCAAAACGAACCAGCCGCATTATTCGTAATTTTCATTACTGCAATTTGGCCGATTCTCATTAACACTGCGGTGGGTGTAACTCAAATTCCTCAAGACTATAACAACGTTGCTAAAGTTCTGCAACTTTCTAAAAAAGAGTATTTCTTTAACATCTTAATTCCTTCAGCATTACCCTACATTTTCACAGGTTTAAGAATTGCCATTGGTTTAGCTTGGTTAGCGATTATTGCGGCAGAAATCGTCATGTCAGGTATTGTGGGAATTGGCTTTTTCATCTGGGACGCTTATCAAAATAATAACGTTAGTGAAGTAATTTTAGCCCTAGTTTATATCGGTGTTGTTGGTCTAATCCTAGATAAAATGATGGCTGCATTACAAAACTGGATTTTACCAAGTGAACAGAAATAGCTAGTAGTCATTGGTCAGTGGTCATTAGTCAATAGCGAAGAAATAACAACTGACAACTAACCAATCACCAATTACCAATTACCAATTACCCATTACCAATTACCAAATAAGATGTCTATATTTGTTGGCGTTGAGCAAATTGATAAAGTTTTTGAATTAACAGGTGGCGGTCAATATATTGCCCTCAAAGGTATTGACCTCCAAATTAAAAAAGGCGAATTTGTTTCTCTTATTGGTCACTCTGGTTGCGGAAAATCCACACTTTTAAACATGATTGCCGGTTTGGATTTACCAACAGAAGGTTTAGTCACTTTAGAAGGACAAAGAATTAAAAAACCAGGACCAGATAGAATGGTAGTATTTCAAAACTATTCGCTTTTACCTTGGCGAACAGTCAGAGAAAATATTGCTTTAGCGGTAGATTCAGTATTAAATGGAATGCCTGCAGCAGAACGTAAAGCCATTATTGACAGACATATAGATATGGTCGGTTTACGTCCCCATGCAGATAAACAACCAGGAATGTTATCTGGTGGACAAAAACAACG
>JANMGZ010000483.1:0-2086 GCA_031374905.1 Dolichospermum sp. OTE_70_metabat_362_sub | reverse complement strand
TGTGGTGGAACGCATGTTAAATCAACAAAAGAGGTCGGAATTGTTACCTTAAAGCGCGCCAACATTGGTGGAGGAAAAGAAAGAGTGGAAATTCAGCTTGTAAATCCAGATGCAAACGACAATGCTATTGAGGTTTAGGTGAATAGTTGTATCATTTGTACAATTACTAGAATCGTAATGTTGAGCTCATATACCTATCTACGAAAAATCCTATTAAAAAAATCAACTTCCGGCTTTGGCTAGCTCAGTTCGTTGCGCAACTGATATTATCGTTTACTATGAATACTGACTATGACAAAAAAGAATTTTATCGAGCCCATTTAGCTCGGGATCCAAGGTTTGATGGTAAATTTTTCGTTGCTGTAAAAACGACAATGATTTATTGTCGGCCAATATGTCCTGCGAGGAAGGCCCAGTTAAAAAACCTGGAGTTTTTTATTCACGCGGCTCAGGTAGAAGAAGCGGGGTTCAGACCTTGCTTGCGTTGTAGACCTGAAGCGGCGCCAGGCTCTGCTGCTTGGCTTGGTACCTCTGCAACTGTTCAACGAGCCATACGCATGATGGATTGCTTTGCATTAGAGGAAGTATCAATCAAAGATTTAGCGACGAAATTAGGTATTGGAGAGCGCTAGCTTCGAGAGCTTTTCCAACAACAGGTAGGCGCTAGTCCGCAAACAATACTGATGTCCAAAAAACTTGATACAGCCAAAAATTTATTAGATAAGTCCTCACTTTCAATTACAGAAATTGCATTTAGCTCAGGCTTTCAATCTATTAGACGCTTTAATGATGCGTTTAAAACGCGTTTTCAAAAAACTAATCTTACCGCGTTTTAGTGGACACTATTCTCTGACAATCACCCAGCACATTCGAACTCAAATGGAGTACTGTAGCCAATAGCTGAATGCATTCGATTTTTATTATAATATACTTCCAGATACTGAAATATACTTTTCCTAGCTTGCTCGTCCGTCTTATAAACACATTCATGAATTAATTCAACTTTTAGCGTATGGAAAAAGCTTTCAGCGATAGCATTGTCCCAGCAGTTACCTTTTCGACTCCTGCTACCAATTAAACGATAGTCTTTGAGAATATTTTGGTATTTGATGGAGCAATACTGACTGCCTCTGTCAGAGTGCACGATAACATTTTTTGGAAATCTTCGTTTAAATAAAGCCATCATTAATGCATCACAAACCAATGCTTTCTTCATCCGCTTACTCATTGACCAACCAATTACTGCGCGTGAATATAGGTCGATTACTACAGCAAGATATAACCATCCTTCTTCTGTGCGGACATAGGTAATATCACAAGCCCATTTTTGATTGATATCCGTTGTTGAAAAATCACGATTTAAAATGTTTTTATACACCGGTAAATTATGCTCAGAATCAGTAGTTACCTTAAATTTCCTTTTAGCAACGGCTACCAAGCCCATTATTTTCATCCTCCTGGCAACACGTGTGTGACTACACGTTTCATTCTGGGCTTGTAATGTACGCGTAATTCTCGGTACACCATAGCGCTTCTTATGCTGGGTATAAATGTCCTTAATTTTCCTATCTAATTGTTGATTAGCCTGGTCTCGGAGACTTTTTGGTTTTGTAATATAAGAATAAAAACCACTGCGGCTAACTTTAAATAATTCACACATCCGTGTTATTGAAAATTGCTTGCTGTGCTCTCTAATGAAATCGTACTTCACCCCAGCTCCTTGGCAAAGTACGTGGCAGCCTTTTTTAAAATTTCTTTCTCCTGTTCAAGGCGCGATAATCGCTTTCTTAATTCCTTATTTTCATCAATCAATTTGCCTACATCAGCATGCCTTATGCTGCCATCATCTCCTTGAATAAAACAATGTCCTGTAGACTTAGCTTTGTTGACCCATTCATGTAAAGTAGGCCCCGGGATACCCAATTCCTTTGCTGCTTGATTAACATTCGCATAACTTAATGCGAGACTTACTGATTCTTGTTTGAATTCTTTACTGTATTGCCTTAAATTCCTTACCATTTCGTTCACCTCTTTGTTAGTTCATAGATCTTAACAAATTAGTGTCCGTTTTTTCGCGGTAAGATTA
>JANMGZ010000448.1:0-2786 GCA_031374905.1 Dolichospermum sp. OTE_70_metabat_362_sub | reverse complement strand
ATGGATGCAATTGGTTTTGACTTGTACATGGAAATGTTAGAAGCAGAAATTCGAGAAATTAGAGGTCAAGAAATTCCCAAAGTTGAAGATACACAAATTGACCTTAATCTTACCGCATTTATTCCGGCAACTTACATTACTGATCTTGATCAAAAAATGAGTGCTTATCGTGCTGTCGCTACAGCAAAATCAAAATATGAATTAAAACAAATTGCCGCAGAATGGACTGATAGATATGGGACTATACCCGTCCCAGCAAATCAATTATTGCGCGTGATGGAATTAAAACAATTAGCTAAAAACCTGGGATTTAGTCGCATTAAACCAGAGAATAAACAGCACATTGTTTTAGAAACTCCAATGGAAGAACCCGCTTGGAATTTGTTAGCAGAAAACCTCACTTCCAACATGAAAGCAAGGTTTGTTTATTCTCCTGGGAAGGTAACAGCTAGAGGTTTAGGAGTATTTAAAGCAGATCAACAATTGCAGACTTTAATAGATACTTTTATGAAAATGCAAGGGGCAATTTCTGAAACTGCTTTAGTTTGATTTCGTAGGTTGGGTTAAGCGACAGCGCAACCCAACAAAAATATTAATCATGTTGGGTTTCCTTACGTCAACCCAACCTACATCTGGGAGAATATAATTGAAGAGAAATAGCATGAGTGAATGGCTAATAATTAAAGGAATATGGCAATGAAAATTAAAGTCAAACATCTTGGTGCTTTACGAGAAGCCGAATTTACTCTTGGTGAATTAACGATAATTTGTGGTAGGAACAATACCGGAAAAACCTACGCAACTTATGCTTTGTTTGGCTTTTTGTATACTTGGCGACGAATGCTTTCGATTCAGATCAATGATGATAAGATTGAGAAACTTCTTGCTCAGGGAGTAATTCGTATTGATATACAAGAATATGTTAAAAAATCTGAGCATATTATAGCTAAAGCCTGTCAAAGGTATACCCAAGAATTACCAAAAATTTTTGCAGCACCAATTGATAGATTTAAACAAACAGAGTTTAATATCAGCCTGGAAATTGAAAATAAAAATATTAATTTAGCAAGTAAATTTGATCGAAAAATGAGGGCAGCTAATGCAGAACTTTTCTCAATTACGAAAAGTGAAGATAGCACAGAATTAGTAATTACTCTGCTAATTGAGAAAGATAGAGTAGAAATACCGAGGGATATCCTTAAAGCAATCATTTCTGATGCACTAAAAGATATAATTTTTGTTCAGCTTTTCCCTCGTCCTTTTATTGCTAGTGCTGAACGGACTGGTGCGGCCATTTTTCGCAAAGAGTTGAATTTTGCAAAAAATCGTTTACTAGAAGAAATGGGTCAAAGTGATAAAAATATCGATCCAATGGAGCTTCTACTGAAAGAGTATGATGATTATGCTCTACCGATAAAAACAAATGTGGATTTTACTCGACAACTAGAAACTATTGTCAAAAAAAGTAGTTTCATTACTGATAACTATCCTGATGTACTGGATGATTTTACTGATATTATTGGTGGTGAGTATACCGTGACCCGCAACGATGAGCTTTATTATCTGCCAAAGGGTAAACGGGTTAAGCTTTCTATGGATGAAAGTTCTAGCGCAGTGCGTTCTTTATTAGATATAGGCTTTTACCTAAAACACGAGGCTCAAGTTGGCGATTTATTGATGGTAGATGAACCTGAATTAAATCTACACCCTGAAAACCAACGCCGAATCGCAAGGCTTTTTGCTCGATTGGTAAACCTGGGAATGAAAGTTTTTATTACTACCCACAGTGATTACATTATTAAAGAACTGAATACCCTGATCATGCTTAATCATGATAAACCGCATCTCCAGCGAATTGCCGAACAAGAAGGTTATCGGCCAGAAGAACTGATTGCTGCTGAAAAAATTAAAGTTTATATTGCAGAAGAAACAGATATCAAACTAGAGGGAAACACAAGAAAAACTAAATGTCAAACTCTTACACCCGCCGATATCAACCCAGAATTGGGTATTGAAGCTCGGAGTTTTGATACAACAATCGAGACGATGAATCGGATTCAGGAAGCAATTGTTTGGGGTGAGGAGTAATGTCTGATATTGCTATCCTCAAAGAAATGATTCAGGAAACCGCTACAGTATCATTAGAAAATGATCTTGACGGACGAAATAAGGTCATACTCAGAGAGCCTAAACCCCCCAATTACTATGTAACTATTCGTGGGATGCCTGATGATGATAATGTCATAATTATCAATCCAGAGGAATTTAAGTCACTCGATACAATTTTTAAGGGAAATAGAGGTGAGCGTAAACGTGCAGATTTTATTATCATTGCCGATACTGGCAAGAAAAAGGTAATTCTCTGTATTGAAATGAAGGCGGGAAAAGGAGGAGAAATGAAGGATATTATTGCACAACTTCAAGGAGCAAAGTGTTTTGTCGCCTATTGTCGAGAAATTGGTAAGTCATTTTGGCATCATCCAAATTTTCTTGAAGATTACAATCTGCGGTTTATAAGCATCAAAAACATCACACAAAAAACAAATACACGGGTTGATGTTAATAGAATTTACCCCAATCAAAATTTGGCTTCAAAATTAAAAATACTCCATAGATCAGGCAAATCTTTTGAATTTAATCATTTAGTCCATTGCCAAAAATAATGGTATTGATAGCTATTTAGTAAAATAAACTTAATTGGTGAAAAATCAAAATTTATCAATCTTGGCTTTTCATGATGTGAATATTAATGTGAATGAAATATTTTAGTAATCAGTGAAATAGAC
>JANMGZ010000424.1:0-2228 GCA_031374905.1 Dolichospermum sp. OTE_70_metabat_362_sub | reverse complement strand
CCCATTTGTCCTAGTCCCCATAAAAGATTACCAGAATAATCCAACATCACACGGGGATTACAACCTTGTGCAACTAATTCAGGAATAAAATCTCCCATGCGACTATAACAATTAGCAAAAGGGGCAGCATTGTGGTTATCTCCTTCTTGCTGATGTGTAAACATATATTGCAAATTGCTGATTAATGAACCATTATTTCCGGCTGGGATAGTGGGTTGGTGCATATGCAGAGCGATCGCAAATACTGCATTAATATCTGCTAATTTCAGAATAGTAATCGGTAAAAAAATAGGCTCATTGTGGTTAACTACAGTCAACACTTCCTGTTCCCAACCGCAGATATTTGGCAAATCATCAATAATTTCGGGTAATGTAGGTATATCTGATAATTTAAACATTCATAGTGCCTCAAATGTACAACTAACAATCTTGCAGCGAAATTGGTAATTTATTGTCAGTACCTTTCATGGCTAAAATTGGGAAATATCAAACAACGACAACTGCCCCACAGAAATATTGCCCTTACCACCACGATGATAACTAAGGTGACATTTTGGACATAAAGCTACTAGATTTTCGAGTCTATTGTCTGATGGATCACGATTCCAATGGTGAACTTGTAGATCATAAGCACGGGGTTTAGTAGTGTTAGGTTTCTCACCAGGACGTAAGCAAACGCGATCGCATTTTTGGCAACACCAATTAGCTTTTTCCTTGATGGCTTTGGCTAGTTCTTTCCAGTGCTTTGGGTATTCCACGATAACTGTTGAAACTTGATATTAATATTATACTAAATAGATATGAATATAAATGATTTACTTTGTTAATGTGTCAGTCATTTACTATAGGGCTATTTAATGAAACCTAAAGAATTTGCCAAACTTGTTGGTATTGCTGGACAAATAGCGACTAAAAGATGCCAAGCGATCGCAGTTTTTAGATATAATGATACCTATTATTTTGTTAATGCTTCTGAATGGGAAAATGGTCGTCCCTGTGGTCAATACATTGTTACTGTAGAATGTAAAAAGTGAAGATAACATAGGCATAATTGAACAGATTGCACCATGAGGTAGCCCTAACCTCAGCTAATGCTTCCATCAATATTGGTGGGTAATCAAAGGGAACTCTAATTTCTAATTTTTCCTTCATCAGTATTTTTTAGCTAACAAACTCATGGAAACACAACAGAACTATTTTATTGTATTCGACACCACAGAGGGAGCTTTTATTTCTTATAATGCCGATAAAAACACTTTAGTAACTTTCAGAACTGAACAAGAAGCCCATGATGCTTTTGAGTTAAATTACAAACAAAATCATGAACAGGATTCCACAACTTGGTCTGGCAGTGCTGCAATCCATTGGATGAATCTCAAACCTTTTGTTGTGGCTTTAGCAAATACTACAACTGCATTAGAAGTAATAACCACCCTGGCAAATTGTGATATCGCAGATATCAAAAGTTATTCTTTAAATAGTGTTGCTGTGAGTCATATAAGTGGTATTAAAGTTGATTTGGATATTTGTCATCATTATCAGGTGTCAAAAATAAGATTGATTAATCCTGAATGGTTGCCACAAGAAGATACTGAAACTGCTTCAAAATCTAGCTAAGTTACGATATTCACCAAAACTATCAAGTTAACTATCGCTTAATTGCTTATATGCCAGATTAGCAAGTTAGTATTTTGCAGGTTCTAATAAAACCATTAAATCTTTTTCCACTTGATCAAAAAATCCGTTAGGCCACACATCAATTCTGCCAGTATAATTAATGCGCGGTGAGACTAATTCTGTCAAAAATTGATCTTGTTTTTGTTGACGATTCAAGTAATTTAATTGCACGTTTTTTGACTCAATTTGACTATTATAAACCGCAATACGAATTCCATTTAAAATATGGTCAGAATTAGTTTCTACTACAACTTGAATCCCGCAATTAGCAGCTAGGGCTAATAATTTACCAATTTTTGTTTGTCCTTGAGAATGGATAAAAGATTCTGGATGTTCAATAAGAATTAATGCGCCGGGACTGGATGAGAGAATTGCTACGATAATTGGTAAAATGTAGATAATACTATATTGAGCATTAATTTTTTTGTACTTGCGACCATCATAACCAAATTGTAACTTAACTACATCCATATCTAGATGTGCATTAACTTGGATGCGTATACCAGAACTTATTTCCCTTAGCCACGCCTCAACTTGATCTATCAAATTCA
>JANMGZ010000415.1:0-3372 GCA_031374905.1 Dolichospermum sp. OTE_70_metabat_362_sub | reverse complement strand
AGTTATCAGAGGTTGTTATTTCTCTGTTAGGATTACTATTAATTAGTTATTTATTGTTAACTTGGAGTTTAGCAAATCATTTCACACCAATAATTATGATGATAGTGATAAATAGCATCCTAATTATAGTTTTATATCAATATAGCCAAACTATTAAATCTAGAACTAAAGCTCATAAAACCATGATTGAAACAACATTTGAAACAATTCATAATGGTCCATTGCAAAGTTTAGCTAAAGTTTTACGGCTAGTGAAAGAGCAGGATTTACCAAGTCATAAATTACTACCTTTAATTGAAGGAGAACTTGTAGAATTGAACCAAGAATTACGAGGAATCTATGACTTTTGGCAGCAAGAAACCTTAAATCAGGATAGTAGCCTTTATCTAGGCAATAATATAGTCATAGATTTGCAAAATCCTTTACATGAAATTCTTTATCAAGTTTACAGTTATACCTTAGAACGAGATTTACCTTGTTTTAGAACAATAAAGATAAAAATCCACAATTTTGATCCTCTAGATAAAAGCAATTTAAGTATTGAAAACAAGCGAGGACTTTGCCGGTTTTTAGAAGAAGCCTTGTGTAATGTTGGTAAACACGCCATAGGAATCACATATTTAGAAGTTACTTATTCAGTAGCTGAAGTAGGTAATACTCTGAGTATTATGGATAATGGTTTAGGAATTAACTCATCAACCGAAGGTTGGGGAACAAAACAATTTAAAAATTTAGCCCAACAAATTAAAGGTGACTTTAGGCGAGTTTCCCTTTATCCTCAAGGTACTCTTTGTGAGTTATCTTGGCCTTTATCAAATTCTTTTTGGTGGTCATAAAAATTAGTAAAATTAGAAAATCTCGATGTTTTACTTTTTTTCAAATAGCTGACTGTGCCAATCCTGTGCCAAGATAGAGAATCAAGAACTATATTGAGCAAAAGGAAAGCGAAAAAACGCCGTGCAGATTACATTCTTAGGGACGAGTTCCGGTGTACCAACAAGATCACGCAACGTTTCCAGCGTGGCACTGAGATTACCACAACGGGCAGAACTGTGGTTATTTGATTGTGGGGAGGGAACTCAGCATCAAATTTTGCGGAGTGACTTAAAAGTTAGCCAACTATCCCGAATTTTTGTCACTCATATGCACGGTGATCATATTTTTGGCTTAATGGGATTGTTGGCTAGTTGCGGTTTAGCAGGTAATGTAGACAAAATTGATATCTATGGTCCATCAGGATTAAACGAATACTTACAAGCCGCTTCCCGTTACTCTCACACCCATTTTTCTTACCCCATTAAAGTGCATACTGTTCAGCCAGGGGTAATTTATGAAGATGATGAATTTACAGTTAGTTGTGGTCTTTTACATCACCGCATTCCGGCTTTTGGCTATCGAGTAGCAGAAAAAGATAGAACCGGACGTTTTGATATAGACAAAGCCAAAGCCTTACAAATTCCTTCCGGCCCAATTTATGGACAACTCAAGCGCGGTGAAACAGTCACCCTGGAAGACGGAAGAGTAATTAATGGTAGTGAATTATGTGGACAAACAGAAATTGGGCGGAAAATTGCCTATTGCACAGATACGGTTTATTGTGACGGTGCGGTGCAATTAGCAGAAGATGCAGATGTATTAATTCATGAAGCAACTTTTGCCCATCAAGATTCAGAAATGGCTTTTCAAAGGTTACACTCTACAACCACAATGGCTGCACAAACAGCTTATGGTGCAGGAGTTCGGAAACTAATTATGACACATTTCAGTCCCCGCTATGCGCCAGGAAATACTATTGAATTAAAAGATTTACTCAAAGAAGCAAAGGCGATTTTTCCTAAAACAATCATGGCTCATGATTTTATGGTTTATGATGTTCCTCGCAGACGCGAAATTGAATCGGTAAGTGCCTAATTTTGCTATAATTATCACTGACCCCTAATTTATCATTCTCTAAATTATGAGCAATATTCCCCAAATTGGAGAATCTGCACCGCATTTTTCAACCCCAGACCAAAATAATAATTTAGTCAATCTGGCTGATCTAAATCAGTGGATAGTTCTCTATTTTTATCCTAAAGATAATACACCCGGCTGCACCACAGAAGCCCAAGATTTTACAGAATTATTCTCAGAATTTACCACAGCGGGAGCAAAAATTATTGGTGTTAGTCCAGATTCTGCCACATCTCACTGCAAATTTATAGACAAACATAATTTATCAATTACCTTATTAACTGATCCTGAACATCAATTAATAGAGGCTTATGGTGCATGGCGTTTAAAGAAGTTTATGGGTAAAGAATATATGGGAGTTGCCCGTTCAACTTTCTTGATTTCACCTGATAAAATCATCGCCTACGCTTGGCCAAATGTCAAAACTAAAGGTCATGCTGAAGCTGTACTTAAAAAAATCAAGGAATTAACAGCTAGTTAAACTTTCATAGTCCGATTTGTCGGACTTTATTAATATATCTGTAATTTATCATTATTTATATATTTAATTTTTTAAATGTTAATTAATTTAAAGTTTGCTTTACCTAAGTATGTTAATGAAATAGTATGATTATTCAAGCCTTATGTAGCATTCTATATCCCCGACTTCTAGCATTGATTCATAAAATAGTTAAAAAATAAAAAAGTAGTCGGGGATATGATAATTCATGACTCATCTAGAAGTGATCTAAAATAGAAATAGAACTTCTATTATTTGTATTATGGTTCAATTCATCCAAGCGCAAAATGTAGGACTTGCCTATTTAGAAGAAAGATTTGGTTTAGAACAAACCGACAATGAAGCATTTTTCACTGAGTGGTGGGAAAATTTGCCAGAAATATCTGATTTAGAAAAGCAATATCTAGACAAAGTAAAATTTCATTTTCTCCGATTAGTTAAACATCCTCCTTTATCTGAAGAAACAGTAAAGTTAGTTGTTTTATCTCCCTTACTCAGTTTAGCTGGATTTTATGATGAACCTTTTTTTATGAGAAGTGAATCATCAATAGAAATTGCAGTTGAAGATCAAGAAGAAGTTATCAGAGGCAGAATTGATGTTTTAGTGATTCAGAAACAATTATGGTTATTGGTAATTTAATCTAAAAAAACTGCTTTTTCTCTGTTAGAAGCCATACCTCAAGCACTTACTTATATGCTGGCTAATCCTCATCCTACAAAACCCGTATTTGGATTGGTAATGAATGGCAGTGATTTTATTTTTCTGAAACTTTCTCAAATTAATCAACCCCAATATGCTTTATCAGGGTTAGCGCATCTCAAATCCTATTGACAAGGGGATTTTTTTGATATGTGGTAGGATGTTCAAGTGGCACAACTCAAGGTAAGTTAATATATAACCCATCTAGCTGCTGTATCTA
>JANMGZ010000406.1:0-5237 GCA_031374905.1 Dolichospermum sp. OTE_70_metabat_362_sub | reverse complement strand
TATGATTAATACCGTCCATCAAAGGGTTGATTATGCTTATATGCCAAGAGAGAGAAATTCTCAACCAATTAGGTGCGTAGAAATAAATACAACAGTCATTCGGATCCCTGACTTTTTGAAGAATTCGGGGGTCTATGTCCGTATTTATCAAACCTTTTAAAAATGTATAAATTTGTTTATGCGTGAATATCTGAAAAATACTCTTTGGGAAAATCCCAAATAATACACTAAGTGTCAAAAAATTGCACTAAAATCACTACGACGGGTAATCTTTGGGTGTGAGATATGAGATATTTTTTAAGTCAGCTTGACGATAAAATTAATCAACTTCCTGCGGCCTCTAGGCTTACTGCGCTAAAAAATTAGAGAGTTAATCTATGTTTCAGTTGTTAAGCCGGGTTTTGCTATGGCTCCTAATTGGTGTTGTAGCCTACTCTTTGTTTCAAAGATTCTATCCATCAGTCACTTTTGTCGGCAGATTTCTTTTAGGACTGGTCATAGTTGTTTTAGCTTTAGCATTTCTCAACCCTAATGAACCAGCAGTTTCTTCTTTGTGGCGGTTTATATCCTTTCCCCTCAAGCCTTTAGGGGCTTCGGTTTTAATGTTGTTTTTGGCTGCTCAAAAAATCAAAGGGGGTGCGATCGATAAACCAGGGGGTTTCTTATTAGGATGGGCGCTAACGGTTCTGCTCCTCTCCAGTACACCAGCGATCGCTTACTTTTTAGTTAGATCACCAGTTGCTACAGTTGAGGGGATGAACCTCAATCAGCCAACTGCTTCATCTACCTTAGTAGCCTTGAATCCAGCAAACGCTAACTTCACAATCTCAGATATTGGGCAAAATATCATCCCACCTCTGGTAGAGATAAATTCTCCAACTGTAGCTTTCAATAGTCTTAATGTGAATATCCCTTCCTATCTACTACAAAATCCTCAAGCAATCAGCACCCGTGGGTTACGGGTAGAAGACTTCGTTCCTAATGCAGAAACACTGCAACTTACTACCCAAGTATGGGAAAGTTATCTCAACCAGATTTATGTTTTCTTACGTGGTCGCAGGTGATTCTGGGGATTGGGGATTAGGGATTGGGGACTGATAACTGATTCCTAAATGTTACTTTAATTACTCATTAGCCGAAAATAACATAATTGCTGGCATGGCCAAATCTCACAGACTTGATAAAATCGTTGATTATTTACGTCCCCATTGGCGCGAAACTATGTTCGGCATTATTGCCTTATTTGTTGTCAATGGACTAGGTGTATATATTCCTTTGTTAATTCGTTCAGGGGTAGATACTCTTTCCCATAGTTTTAGTTTTAGTCAAGTCATCCATTATGTAGTCCTCATCGTCCTCCTTAGTTCCGCTATGTGGATGATGCGAATGGCTTCTCGGATTTGGATATTTGGTGTGGGAAGACAGGTAGAATTTGACCTGAAACAGCGGATTTTTCAGCATCTGCTGCAATTAGAACCTGCTTATTTTACAGTTAATACTCCTGGGGATTTAATTAGTCGCGCTACCAGTGATGTAGATAATATTCGGCGGTTGCTAGGTTTTGCGGTTTTGAGTTTGGCAAATACTCTGTTCGCCTATACTCTAACTTTACCAGTTATGTTGTCTCTAAGTGTGCAACTGACATTAGCATCATTAGCAGTTTACCCATTTATGTTTCTGATGGTGCATTTTTTCAGCGATCGCTTGCGTAACGAACAAACCGTTGTTCAAGAACAACTTGCCGAGATCAGCGAACTGGTGCGAGAAGATATGAGCGGTATGGCGCTGATTAAAATTTACGCTCAAGAAGAAAATGAGCGTCTTGCCTTTAATCACAAAAATGAACAGCTACTAACGGCTAACTTGAAACTAGCTAAAAGTCGCAATACCCTATTTCCCCTGATTGGTGGGTTAGCAAGTATCAGTTCTTTAATCATTATTTGGTTGGGTACAGCCCAAATATCTGCTGGTTCTCTGGCCGTTGGTGATTTTCTAGCATTGCTGATTTATGTTGAGCGGTTAATTTTCCCTACGGCTTTGTTAGGATTTACCATTACTGCTTACCAACGCGGTGAAGTCAGTATTGACCGTTTAGAAACTATTCTCAGTGTTACTCCGAAAATTCAAGATTCACCAGATGCTATTCATCTAGATGGAAACAAACTCAAAGGGGAACTGAAAGCAGTAAACTTTAGCTACACTTACCCTGGCGTAAATACCCCAGTGTTAGAACATCTTAATTTCACTATTGCTCCGGGGGAAGTGGTGGCTATTGTCGGTCCGGTTGGTTCAGGAAAATCAACCTTAGCGAATGCTCTACCCCGGTTATTGGATATTCAGCCAGGACAGTTGTTTTTAGATGGTTTGGATATTACTAAACTAGCTGTGAGTGATTTACGCAAAGCGATCGCCTATGTACCTCAAGATAGCTTTTTATTCAGTACCACAGTCAAAAATAATATCCGTTATGGTGATCCCATCTCAGCAGAAGCAGATGTAGTTGACGCTGCCCAAATGGCCCAAATTGCCGCAGAAATTCAGAATTTTCCGCAACAATATGAAACTTTCGTCGGTGAGCGGGGGATTACCCTTTCTGGTGGACAGCGACAACGGACAGCTTTAGCAAGAGCCATGTTAATTGATGCCCCCATTTTGCTGTTAGATGATGCCCTTTCCAGTGTAGATAATCAAACCGCTACCCAAATCCTCACAAATCTTTCTACAGGGACAAAAAAGAAAACTGTGATTTTCATTACTCACCAGCTTTCCGCCGCTGCTACATCTGACCGAATTTTGGTGATGGAGCAGGGAAAAATCGTCCAAATTGGCGATCACTCAGAACTAGTGGAACAGCCTGGACTTTACAAAACTTTGTGGAATCAGCATCAAGTAGAACAACTACTCAATTAACCTAAAATGGATTAATTTTTGTAATAATTAACAGTAATATTAATCACCAACGAGCATAATCTAGAAGATGTTTAAAAATTCACAGTTAGTAGCTTCCGAGTCGAGCAATTTACTCACATCTAAACAGCAGAGTCTGATAGGGGCGATAGCTATTTTAGGTGTGATTAGTTTGCTAACTTCAGCAGGTGGATCACCCATTGAACACAATGTTTCTACTGCCTGGGAAGGGTTTATTTGGGGCATAGCAGATCCAGTAATTAATTTAGACAGTTTTGTGAGTATTTTGGCGCTGGGTTTATTCTCCGCTAGATTTGTCAGTGGTAATTGGTTAAATATCACTTTTGTTATTGCGGCTATCTGTGGACAAGTAATTAATTTGTCTCCAGTGATATTACCTGCACCAGCCCTAGCTATTGCTATTTGTACTATTGCTTCAGGTGTGATGTTATTTACACCAATTCCTATTCATTGGTCAGCAATAGCCCTATTAAGCGTCACTGCTGGCATATTTCAAGGTTACGCTAATGCTACATCTATCATCGGTGCAGAAACATTGACTGCCATTACTTTCGTAGTTAGTGTTGCCTTCACCCACACAGTAATTATCATGAGTGCCAGAGAAATAGGTTTAACTTTTGCCATCAATCAAATTAACCAGATTTTACCTAAAATCATCCGTTTTGCTGGTTTAGTATTCTGTGCAATTGGTATCGTATTTTTAGGCTACTCAATAATTTAAGGTAGGGATTGGGGAACAGAGATTAGGATTGGTTAATTACGAATTAAAAATTACATTCATCCAGGTAGAACGAAGAAATGATCACAAATGACTTTATTTGTTAACAATGCTGATTATGAAACTATTGGATGAATATTTAGGAATATCACTGTGATGATTTTTTCTCAAGATTGGAGCAAGCCAGAAATGATTGCAACTACAGTAGAAGCAAAAATCAGCCGTTTAGAATCTCTTGTTGAACAGATTGGAGACGCTGTACTCTCTACAACTGAGACAATTGAACGTCTTGCTCAAAGAGTAGATGCCCTAAGTGTACAAGTAGAAGCCCAAGGAAAACAAGTACAGCAACAAGGGTATCAGATTTTTGCTTTGTGTGATGCTGTCCAAAGTTTAGCTGACTCTCAGAAGGATTCTATGGAACAAATCACTCAATTGTCACAAACCTTAGATGGGTTTGTATCCTTATTGCAAAATGAATAATGATGGAAGGAGTCACCGAGTCAGGAGTCAGGAGTCAGGAGGAAGAAAGAAGAAGAAAGAAGAAGAAAGAAGAAAGAAGAAAGAAGAAACAAATTAGTAAGTCCTAATTATCTCAAACTTTTAACCTTGTCACCGCAATTTTGCCAGAAAAACATATATCAACATCACTATCAGGAGTCCGTTCTCGTTTACCATATTCTCCTATATAGTAAAAATCATCACCTTCTATTCGATAATTAACAGGTAAAGGTTTCGTACAAGGTTGACAAAATACCACTTCTGGATCTGCTTGTTGCGGTAACAGGTGCGGTAAATTGACATTCCAAAAACATCCAGGTTCGAGAGGAAGTTGAATTAAATCTGTGAGCAATGCAGATGTCCATCTAACAGCCGCATCCCAATCATAATCCCGTTTACCTTGACGATATTGAGAAACAGCAATTCCAGGAATCCCGTGCATAGCAGCCTCTCTGACAGCAGCCACAGTACCGGAAATATACGCATCAACTCCCAAGTTTCCACCAGCATTAATACCTGAAATCACATATTTAACATTTGGAGCAAGATGTGAAATGGCAACTCGGATACAATCAGCAGGAGTTCCCGCTACTGCATATTCAAAATCAGAGCGACGTTGCAGATTAATCGGTTGATGAGTAGTAACTTGATGTCCACAGCCTGATTGATGGGTTTGTGGTGCAGCAATAATCACCGATTTACTATTTACTGCTTTAAACAAAGCTGCAATACCCGGAGCATCAATACCATCATCATTGGTGATAATTATAGTCATATATAACTGATAACTGATATTTGATTTTTGAATTACACGTAGGGTGGGCAATGCCCACTGTAGACAGGTTTCTGCGCTCAATTTCACGCTACTGCTAAATAAATGTAACGTAATTTGGGCAAGTCGCTCAGGGTGGTTTGGTTCACATCTAATCCGTATTACTACGATTTAGGTTGATCCCTTATTCACCAATATATATGCCTAAAGACCGAGCCGTTTGGACTAAATCACCGTGAGGATCAACAAGAGAGGGATTTTTATCTATAACATCTTGAATGGGGAAAGTGACAACGTTTCCATTTTGCCAAGCTAACA